>NZ_KV878782.1:0-13255 GCF_001890765.1 Spirulina major PCC 6313
GATGCTCCCACTCCATTCACGTCAATATTCTAGCTGGGAATAAATTAAGAAGGGAGCAGGATGCTCCCACTCCATTCACGTCAATATTCTAGCTAGGAATAAATTAAGAAGGGAGCAGGATGCTCCCACTCCATTCACGTCAATATTCTAGCTAGGAATAAATTAAGAAGGGAGCAAGATGCTCCCACTCCATTCACGTCAATATTCTAGCTAGGAATAAATTAAGAAGGGAGCAAGATGCTCCCACTCCATTCACGTCAATATTCTAGCGAGTGGAGACAGTTTTAAAGGATGAAGTTCCCGTCGCAAACTCCACATCCTCAACCCCATCACCCTACCATCCCGCCCGAAACAGCGATCGCACCTCCCCAAAATCAATCCTCTATTTTTGAACCCATCCCAAAACCGCCCCAATTGCCGCCCCAGCCAGCAACCCCCCAAAACTTAAGAAATAGAATGATTTTGTGGATTAAGGCGCGATCGTTTCCGTATTCTGGGAAAGGCAACTCAATGTAGAGAGCAAATGGCACAGCGTACCGTCCAAGAAATCAGCGGCCAACCCGGCAAAATCGCAGGAGCATTCGTTTCGCCGGTAGGGGGGCAGATTTCGCTACGGGTCATTGATGACCACCTCCGCGCTCAGACAAAACTCGCCTGGGGACTCGAAACCAAAGAGATATTGATTAAATGCGAGCGGATTGAGTCCGTCGAAGTCACAGACGGGCGGATTTGGTCGCTCCTTTGGACAGGTCTGGGCATCCTCTTGGTCGCGACAGTGTGGGAATCTGTGATGTTGTTTGGGGTTATATTCATCGTTGCGTTTTTCCTGATTAAACAACGCTGGTTGATTGTCTATTCCGGTCGCCAAACCTTGATTCTCTTCTTTAAAGAATCCGAAATGGCCAACGTCCGCGCCTTTGCTCAAACCCTCGTTGCCAAACAAAAACGACAGATGCCCCCCGCTGCGCCGCCCCCCCGTCAAGATTCATCCCGCAATCTTGAGAAAAAACGCTAAAGCTCAACATTTATTAAATCCTGCATAAAAGAGCGATCGCGCCCTGATAACTCCTCAGAGGCCGCAATCTGTCACGCTGCCCAATCCTTCCGCCTAAACCACCATGCCGCACTACTACACATCCTATTGGCAAGCCAAAATCTGGGGGCTACTCCATGATCCTGCCCTGAAAGGACTCCACAACAACACCGGACGCGGTGGTGAAGGCCAGTGGCAACGGCTCGCCTGTATGGACGGCTGGCATTCCCCGAAAGATCACGGAACCGTCACCACCCATCAATCACGGCAATGGCTGGATCATGTGGGACTGTGTGATGTGATCGCCTCGGCAAGCGATCGCGCCACCCTCGGCCGTCTCCCCAGTGAAACAGCGATCGACTACGACGCAGACGGCCTGGAAATCCGTCACCTCCTCTCCGGCGCATCCCAACGGCTCAAACTCAGTCAATGGCACGACCCCGTAATCAGGGGCGATCGCGCCCAGTGGCTTCAGGAAAGAGAAGAATTGGTTTTAGAGACGGTGAAAGATTGGGACGATCCGCGCCAAGTCTATTGGTGGCTGTGGCGGTGCTATCCCGTCGCCCTGTCGAAAGCGTTGAGTGATGAGCATCCAGAAACGATGCTGCCCCTGCTCCCGGCAGAAACGCGGCTTCCCGATGCCTCCCTCTGGAGCCACACCAGCACCACCAGCGCGATCGCTGGAGCCTTGGCCGGATATCACCGCGACCCGGCACAGTATCCCCCCCAAGAAAAAGGCGTGCAGCGTCAAGCCGATGCGGCCTATCCCCAGTCCTACCCGCATTTGGTGGCGTTCACCTTTTCGCCCGTGCAGGAGTTGATTAAGGCGAGTCGGAAAATGCGGGATTTTTGGGCGGGGTCGTGGGTGCTGCATTATCTGTCGGCGCGGGTCTGTTGGGAGTTGGCGTGGAAATATGGGCCGGATATTTTTGTCTATCCCTGCCTGTATGAGCAGCCCTTGATTGATGGGTGGTTGTTGGAAAAATACCCGGAGTTTAGCAAGTGGATTGCCGAACCGAGCGATCGCGCCCTCCTCACCGCTGGGTTTCCCAATGTGATCACCTGCATTCTGCCGGACAATGGCACACCAGAGGGCAAAAACCCGGTGCGATCGGCGATGCAACAGGCCGACAGTGCATTGAAACAGGAGTGGCAACGGGTGGGCGATCGCGTTCTCCAGGATCTCCAGGGCAACAACGACCGTTGGATCAAAGACCTCAACCCCACCACCTGGCACGGTTGGCTAAAATCCCAATGGCAAACCTACTGGATTGCCACGCCCATCGGTCATCCGGAAGCCGAACTTCACCAAGCCCCACCCCAAGACTCAGAAACCGACTCCACTGCCTATGAAACTTGGCGAGATTTTCAAAATGCGATCGCGCAACCCAAGGACGCTCTTCTGACCACTCACGAAGTGCAGTTTTTAGCTGCGATCTATTCCACTCTCTCAGAGGATGCTAAGCACCAAAACTCGGACGATCAGGATTCATCCCCCCAACTTTCTAACCTGAATGTGGGATCGTGGTGGGGCTATATGTTCGACCAACTGCGGGCCCAATTGGCAGCGGTGAAAAATGCGCGAAATTGGACAGTACCCACGGCCTTCGGGCCGCGATCGACGATTTCGGGGATCGGGCCGGTGGTGCATGGCGGCGAGGATTGGGTGACAGAGGGGGAGACCCAACGAGATTGGGTGCGATCGCAGGGTTTCGGCCTCTTCGACGGCATCGAAGCCCTCAATGCTACGGAAGTCGTCAAGCGCGGCCTGAGTCGCATCCTCAAAAAAGACCTCTTACCCGGCAAAATTCAAAAAGATGAATTTTACTACCCAGACCTCAATGCCGGAGTGGTGGGCTGGCTGAAAACTCAGTTAGAGCAGAATTCTACAGATTGCATGGCTGCGTATCAGCGAGCCTGCGATCAGATTCAGCGTGATTTCCCTTGGACTCAAACCTCAAAAGGGGATTACACCTGGGGCATTCCCTGGGTGCATCAAAATCACCCCAATCTCCCCCATCCGCGTCTAATCAATGCGGGCTGGTTGATTGAAGACTTTGAAAGCAGCGATCCGGAGCAGAAAACCGCAGAACTCCAAAAACTCCGCACCGCCATCCAAACCACCTTCCCCGCCGGCCAAAACCCCACGGATTGGTATGTTCTGGCCGCGGGCGATGGCGACAACATGAGCAGTTGGCTGAAGGGTAGCAAAATGGAACCCTACAAAGACTATTTTCCCGACGCTCTAAGCGACAAACTCGACAATCTACCGGATCGACTCCGTGAACCCTTTGACCAATTCAGCCAAGAAAACAAACGGATGGGCCCTGCGACCCATGCGGCCCTGTCCCGCGCTCTGCTGGATTTTTCTAACCAACTCCTGCCCTACCTGACGGAAACGCGCTACGCGGGCCGCTTAATTTACGGCGGCGGCGATGATGTGCTGGCCTATACAAACTTATGGGAGTGGGATGATTGGCTGTGGGATGTGCGGCAATGTTTTCGCGGTGATGCTGATCCCGGTGAGGAGTTTGATAACTCTGGGGATTATTGGCGTTGGGATGCTAAACAAGACTGTCCGCTGGGCATCTCCCAGCGACCCCTGTTTACCTTGGGCGGCAAGGCGACGATTAGTTTTGGGGTGGTGATCGCCCATCAGTCGGTACCGTTGGCGATCGCCCTCGAAAACCTCTGGGCGGCCGAGGAAGGCGCAAAAGAGCATTGCTACACCAACGAGAAAGGCGACATCATGCCCAAAGATGCGATTCAAACCCGCGTTCTCTACAGCAACGGCAACAGCCTCACCACCACGAGCACGTTTGACACCTTCAAGCAGTGGCAAGCTCTGCTGACATTCGATCTAGATCCGTCGCTCTTTGAACAAGCCGCCCAAACCCTAGAACAACACCCGATCCCGATCGAGGGTGCGATCGCGCCTTGGGTGCAGGGATTCTGCGATCGGCGTGAACAGTTGAAAGCCCTCGATCCTGAGGATCAGAAAGCCTTGATCACCGCCTTCCAAACCTGGATCGATTCAACCTGGCGCACCAACACTTCCCCCGGTATCAATCGACAACTCCGAGCCGGGTGCAAACTCGCCGCCTTCATGCAGCGCAACCGAGCGATCCGCTACAGCTAACCAGGGGCTTAAGCCCCTTGCCTCTGTGATTGACTGCCTTGCCCCCTTTTTCAGCCTGAAACCGATGACCCAAACACTCCACTGGTATACGATCACCCCCTTTGATGTCCTGCTGTTTCGGGATGCGAAACCCTTCAGCCCCGGCGAACGGGCTTGGGCCCAAGGGGTCTTTCCGCCCCACGGCTACACGATTTTAGGCGCAATTTTGGCCGCCCTTGATCCTGTAGCCGCTTCTGCATCCATGCAAATCACCGGGCCGTTTCTCTGTCGCGATGCCGAAACTCTTTATTTCCCCAGCCCCCTCGGTTTTACCGAGGGATCGCCCCTCGTTCCGTTGCCCTGGCAGGAGCGTGGGCATCCCCTCCGCTATTCGATCTACAATCCTCAGCAGCCTAGCCCGTTGGTGTTTTCCGGCGATCGCCCCTCCGATGACAATGGCGATCGCGCCAAAACCAACCGCCAATATCGCCGCTATCTCCCCTATTCCACCCTCCTGCACTACCTCAACACCCACCCCCTCACCCCGGACGATTTCAAGTGTCTTCCCGGTGAACCCGAACAACCGTGGGACGTGGAAATCCGCCCCCACAACAAAATCCAAGCCGGGAGCCGCCAAGTGGAAACCGCCGATGGCTACTTCATTGAAAAAGCCGTGCGATTACGATCGGGCTGGAGTTTAGCGATCGCCCTCAACCAGCAACTCCCCACCCCCCTAACCCTGCGTCTCGGCGGCGAAGGCCATCGCGCCCTCTTGCAACGCTGTCCCGCCCTGGATGATCCGTGGCAGGCAATCCAAACCCAATCGGCGGAAAATTTCACCACCTTGGCACGGGAGCAGGGAAGAGCGATCGCCTATCTCGCCACCCCCGGCGTTTTTGAATATCCCCAAAAACAGCCCAACGGCAAAATCCGCGCCACCTGTCGCGCTTGGCCCTGGGAGTGGAAACTCACCCATGAGTCCGGGCCCCTCGTCAGCGTCGCCACGGGTCAACCCACCCCGATTAGTGGCCGAATCCGCGATCATCACAAAAACCCCGGCAACAGCATCCCCGCCCCCCAAGTCTTCGCCGCCCCCGCTGGCACGCAATACTACCTCAACCATCCCGCCCCCCTCCACCAAAACACCCCCAGCCCCAACCTCGCCCACCGACGGCGCAAACTCGGCTACACCGAACTGCTTTGGCTCCCCCACCGCTCTTAACGGAGCACCCAATTGATTGACGCACCTTTACCTAAACCATCCATGCAGATTAATCTCCAACATCTCTATCTCCTTGCGCCGCTCCATACCGGCGGCACCACCCAAGAGGGCAACCTCCTCGGCATCGCCCGCGAATCCCACACCAATTTCCCCTACATTCCATCGAGCACCATTCGCGGCAAACTCCGTTCCAGCCAAACCGACAAAACCCAGCGCGAACAACTCTTTGGCAACGAATTAGAAAACGGCAAACCCTCTAGCGGGGAAGGTCTCACCCAAGGTGATATCTGGATTGGTGACGGTTCAATTTTGTGGCTACCGATTCCGTCCTTGAGTCATGGCGTGGTGTGGATTAGTTGTCCGCTATTGCTGAAACGCTACGCCCGCTTGGCAGGCAAAAAAATTGATGTTCAGCCTTATTTTTGTAGTTTCAGCGATCGCGCTGCTCAGATTTATCTCAAAGATGCCATCTTTAAACGTGAAGAATTAACAAAATGGGACAACTGGGAAGATGTAGTTCCCGGTGCAGACAACCAAGAGATTGATCGGGTCTTAGTTTTAGAAGATCAACACTGCGCCACAATCATTCAAATGGGTCTCTGGCGACAAGTCAAAATTAAACTTGATGCCCATAAAAGTGTAGAAGCTGGTGCATTTCGCTATGAAGAGGCAATCCCCCCCGACACCTTAATGTATTTTTCTTGGGGTTTAACGTCGCAATCTAACAAGACCGGCCAAGACTCTGAAGCAAAGCTCAAAGAAGTGTTCAGCAATGAATCTGTTTTACAAATTGGCGGCCAAGAAAGTCTAGGCCGCGGCTTCGTCCAAAACTTCACATAATCTTGACTAATCTGGAGAAATCATGCCTACATTCGACCCGCGCACCCTCAACAAACATGCCTTTGAAGCCCTGAATCAGTTAAGCACTCAACAAAGTAATAATGATTCTCGCCGGAAAGACCAAAAAAATCAAGCTCAGGAGCTTTATACCTATATTTCAACCTGGGGACTGATCCGATTAAAAGCGGAAGAAAAAGCATTAAATCAAGAGGGCAGAAAAGAAGTTGTAGTTGCTTTTTTTGAAAAACTAAACATCATTTCTAGTCATACAGATTTAGTTGATGAAAATCCAATTCAAACTCTAATTAACTTAAGTGCCAATGAATACTTGGGATTAACTGGATTAGCAATTGAGTTAGCAAATGAGTTTGGATTTTGGGCGAATGCGGTTTATTCCGATATTAGCGGCTCTCAATAAGGCTAAACACAAAAATCCAGAAAACACTGTAAATTCTTCCATATTATTATGCCTGAACCATCACCCTGGTTAAATCCAAATAACCTACCTAATCCCGATCCAGCCGCGAGCTTTGTGGAGTATTTACGCTGGATGCGGGCTTTAGATAGCCTCGATCATGGCGATCGCTACAAAAACGAAACGAAAACTCAAATCTTGCACGAAGCCACAAATAAGGCAGACTATCACAAACGGTTGAAAAAACTGTGCGATCGCACCCAATTAATCGCGGGCAGCGGTAACACCTTTGAGGTCTCTTGTCCGTGGCGGATTCGGGTGGGGGGACATCGTGGCCCGGAAAGTATGCTGTTACCGGCCTTTGATGCCTTGGGAATGCCCTATATTCCTTCGGCGACGTTGCGGGGGGTGGCGCGGAATCAGGCGATTCGGGAAAAGTTGGCGAAGGTTTCGGAGTGGGAGCGGGTGAAAACAGCAACGAAAGAAGAGAATGAGCGTGATTACCTCCGAGCCAAAGATCTTTGGGCGAAAGCCGATCGCGCCGTTGCTCCCTATTTTGGCCATTTGAACCCCAATGACGACCCCAAGAATCGCGAAAATTCTATGGGGGCGGTGACGTTCCTTGATGCCTATCCGCTGCCGAGCAAAGCGGGGGGGTTAGCGATGGATATGGCCAACGCAATTTGGAAATGGGACGGCGATCAACTAAAGTATGAACCCAATCCCAACACGTTTTTATCCCTCGAAAAACCTACTTTTTTAATCGGGTTTCGCCCTAGTAGTATTGGGTGCGACTCTGAAAAACTAGAAAAGGTTAAAAACTGGCTAATCGATGGGTTATCCTCTGGCATTGGTTCCCAAGTAAATTCGGGTTATGGTCAACTGCTTAAACCCAATCAGAAACCCAAAAAACCACCATTTTTATCCGTTGATTTCAGTATTGAGGGTCAACTCATCCACGGTTATCAAGCTTTTACAGGGTGGAAAATCAATAATAAGGGAAATTTAGAAATGCGTGGAAAAGCGAATGCAGAAGTTCGTCCAATCGCATTTAAATCCATGTTGCGGTATTGGTTCCGAACCTTTGCGCTAGGAGTCTTACCAACCAACGATGTACAAACTCTAGAGGCTGAAATTTTTGGCGGCATTCAACCTAAAGCAAAACATGGTTATTTACAAGTTAACATTGTCAATAAGGAAGATGTTCAAAAAGCCTTCAGGTCTAATAAGAAGTCTGATCAAACTCAATCCAATCAAAATAAATGTGGTAAACAAGAGGGTATTTTAAAGCTGTCTTTGTCTACAGCTATTCCTGAAACAAAACGAGCAGTTGTTGAAAGTCTGGCTAAACATTTAACTTGGCTCATGTTTAATTTGGGCGGGGTTGGCCAAGGCGCACGACGACCAAAACATGAAAGAACAAGTAATCCACGATATCGCGGTTCAACATTCACATCATTTGAGATGAATACCAATGATGAGTTCAGTAAATCTCCTAAGACAATTGAAAAATTTGAACAGAATTTTAAAAAAGCATTGCGTGAATTGTACGCCTGCCTTGGGACACTAAGTAGCACTATCATTGATTCTAGAAATTTACAATCAATGCCCGATGTCTCCGAAAAACAATGGCTCAATGCTGTGGATCGAGATTGTTATATTGTTCTAGTCAGTGGAGAGTCAAAGACAAACAAACCCTATGCTTTAGATGAGCTTCATTCTGAAACCCATAATCCTCAAAAATCAGTAAAAAAATATAATCAACAACTCTGTGGCTATACAGGTCAAACATCAGAACCTTCACCTGTATGGATTGCGAATTTTAAGGATTATCAAGTGGTTACTGTGTTTGGTGCAGTCAAAGTAAAAGGTGGTAATGTTCGTCTTCGTTATCTAAAACAACTGAAAGTAAATTCTGAAAAATTCATAAAAATTTTTCCTTTCGATAAAAAAAGTAACTAAACCTTAAAATCATGGCTAGTATCTTATTATCGTTTGTGGGGAATCAAGATCCGATCTCTGGGCCAACAGATGCGGAAGGGTCGATTATGACCTTACTGCGGGAATTAGTAGCGCGACAGATTGAGATCAAAAAAGTGGTGTTACTGTACACCACAGAAACCCAAAAGGGAGCCGAAGACACCCGCGATTGGATTGCCACAGAAGCCGAGTTAAAACAGTTTGAAGTGGAACTGATTCCCACCAGTGCAGCACTGTCGGAAGACCCCACGGATTTACTGGCCGCAGCCCAAGAAGCGCGGCGGGGATTGAAAATTGTCAAAACACAGTTCACGGAGGGCGATTCTCCGAAGGAGAGGCTGCGCCAACGCATCGAATTTAATGCCTCTTCTGGCACACCCGCGATGAAATCTGCCCTCAGTATGTTGCAAGCGGCAGGCTATGCGACTCAGGGGCGAGTGTGGCAAGTGCGAAATCCGAAGAAGTTACGGCCTGGACAAGAGCGGGTATTTGAAACCGATGTGACGGTGTTGCGGCAGGAGTTTGATCGGCAGAAGTTGCGGCAATTGGTGGCGGAATATAACTACAGTGGGGCGCTGGATTTGGTAGCGCAGTGTGATTTAACCATTGACGAGACAGCGATCGCACTCCTCAAAGCGTGCAAAACCTGGAATCAGGGTCAGTTTCAAGCTTTTTACGAACAAGCTGAATTCAAGCTCGATAAATCCCAGAAAAATCAAACAAAAACCTATTGGTGGCAAGCTTATGAGCAGGGTTGTACCGCCGTGGTGCGCCTCAAACAGGGAAACAGCACTGAAGCCATGCTGCATAGTTTTCGAGCGGTGGAAGGGCTGCTATTTGAATGGGTGAAGCAGCATTGTTCTGAGCATATTAAAGACGGTAAGGATGAGTTTGCTTATGATCAGGTTAATATTTCGATCGCTCGACAATTTCCAGATCTGAAAGAACACTTTAAAAGTGGCACAAACCCATGGCAAAACTTAGCCCGCTGGATGAATCTGAAAATTTTAGAATGTGCTGCGCCGGAGGTGTTTGATGATCCTGATTTTCGGGGGTGGTTGAATGCGGATGATCGCCGTAATCAACTGTCCCATTATTTAGGGGGGATTTCTGAAAAAGTCTTGTGTCAGGCGTGGTCGGTGGGGAATGGGGAAGAGTGGGAGGCGCGGCTGTTGCGGTGTTTGAATTTACTGGCAGAGCAGAACTTTGGTACATTTCAGAATGGCGCACTGTTACCCGTCATTCATCACCATCTGGAAAAAGCTCTAGCTCCCTAACTTGCCCCATCCCTACGCTAAATCGAAAGCCTTCACGCGGCTGCTTCTTTTGATCCGGACATTGTTGGACTATCCCGGTGTGGGTCAACCGGAACCGTCACACGATGGGCACGCTAACGCGAATCGCACCCGTCACACTGCGATCGCGCCCCTGCGCGATCGCCTCCGTCAAGTGGCCACCGAACAAGGCTACACCTGGCCGGAACACTATCCATCTGTGGCCACCTTGAATAAGGACTTGGGCTATCTGCGCGAGTGGGGGATTTTGGAGCGGCGGATGTATCGCTGGGGCTATTACCTCGGTACGGGGGTGATGCGTAAACCGGAGTTGAAAGCGGCGCTGGATGCTCTCCACTCCCAAGCCCAAAACCAAGGCGACCCGACGATCCGCCAGATGTATCACACCCTTGCCCAACGCCTGCGGGGGTTTCAGTTTGCGCGGGATCTGCCCCTGTCCTATCCGGTGCGCCAAATTTTTAACCGGGCGATCCATTGGACAGACCCCGCTGAAATGATGGCACGAGGGGCGATGCGTGAGACGCTGTTTCATCAGATTGCTGGACTGGAGGAAGCGATCGCTCACGGTCAAGCGATCGAAATTTCCCAACGAGTGGATCGCTACCAAGGCAATCAAGTGGGGATGATCGCCATCTGGCCGCTACAACTGCTCTACTACGATATCGCTTGGTATTTGGTCTATGAAACCTGTGAGGATGGCTGTTTAAGGATCACCCGCATGGATCGCCTCGGCAACTATTGCCAGGCGCTCACGTTCAACAGTCGAGGCATTGCCGCCCAAGCCCAAAGCCTCGAAGGGGTCTATCAGTTGTTGGCTAATGGGTGGGGGCTGAAGTTGGGAAACCGGGACGAGCAGCGGGCGGAACTGGCGGGGACCTTGGATCTGGAGCGGGCAAGGGTGCGATTTTTTCCGCCGGTGGCGGCGTTCATTGCGGAGGGGGAAACACGCCATCCCCGGCAGGTGATGCGATGGGATGCGCGGCGGCAACATTTGGATTATGAGGTGTCGTTACCGCCTCGCTCGTTGGATGAGTTTGGCATTTGGGTGCAACGTTATGCCAGCCACGCCCAGGTATTAGCGCCGGAGTTATTGGTGGAGCGGCATCGTCAACTGGCCCATGATTTGGCGAAACGTTACGGTCTGCTTTAAAAAATTCTATTTAATTATTTGGCTTTATCCTTAATTTTGCAAGGCTTTAAGGGATTTCAAAAATAGCAGCATTTGATAGTTTCGATCGCGAGAGTCTCGTTATGGTCAAGGAGCAGTTTTTCACGATCGCTAATAATGTGGTTATCTATGCGTGGGGCCGTTGTCCGTAATTGTGTTGTCGCGGGGGTGAATGGAGCCATTACCCTCACTTTGTTGTTAATCGCGCCGCTGGGGTTAGCAGCGGTGATCACGAATACCGCCCTCATCACCGCATCGACGCTGGTGGTGGGGATTGCCGCCGATGGGGTGGTGCGTTGGCTGGGCCCGGCTCGTAGTCCGTCGGGGCGATTTTCGGCTCCCTCGGCCCTCGACTCGGTAGACCGATCGCGCCCCCCGTCCAATTAGATGCGATCGCTCTACGTTTCTCAGCAGGGTTGCACGGTGACGCTCACCCAAGAAACCCTGATCGTCGCCACCCAAGGAGCCGTGATCACCACTGTGCCGCTCCCCCTTCTGGAGCAGGTGTTGATTTTTGGCCAGTCCCAAGTGACGACCCAAGCCATCCGCGCCTGTCTGTCGCGAGATATTCCCATCGTCTATCTTTCGCGGTTGGGCTATTGCTATGGCCGCACTCTGGCCCTCCAGCGGGGCTATCGGGCTTTGGCTCGCCAACAACAGGCCTTGACGGAATCGGAGCGGCTCCAGGTGGCGCGGGCGATCGCTCAGGCCAAACTCGCCAACTGTCGCACTCTCCTCCTTCGACAGCAGCGGCGGCGATCGCTGGATTTAGACTTGGCGATTCAAACCCTGGCCTATCTGGCGGATCAGGTGAGTACGGCGACTTCGGCGGCGCAGATTATGGGCTACGAGGGGGCAGCGGCGGGGTCGTATTTTGCGGCGTTTGGGCAATGTCTTCAAGGCTCGGAGTTTGCGTTTCTGGCGCGATCGCGCCGTCCGCCCCGGAACCCGGTGAATGCCCTCCTCAGTTTCGGCTATATGGTGGTATGGAATCACCTCCTCACCCTGATCGAACTCCAAGGGCTTGATCCCTATGCGGGTTGTCTGCACTCTGGTAGCGATCGCCATGCCGCCCTCGCCAGCGACCTGATCGAGGAGTTCCGCGCCCCGATTGTGGATTCGTTGGTGTTGCAGGTGGTGAACGGTCGCATGGTCACATCTGAGGATTTTGACTATCGTGATGGGGGCTGTTTTTTGGGGGCAACGGGGCGACGGACGTTTTTGCGATCGCTGCTCCAGCGTATGGAGGAGCGGCTCAGTGATGGCGAACCCCGTTGGGATTTACTCTCGCGCCAAGTCCGGCAGTTTAAGCAGTTTGTCTACCATCCCAGCCAGGGGTACAGTCCCTATCGCATCCGCTGATGTTGCTCTATGTGGTGACCTATGACATCCCCTCAAATCGGCGGCGGCGGCGGGTGGCGGCGTTGTTGGAGGGCTATGGGCGGCGGGTGCAGTGGTCGGTGTTTGAATGTGTGTTGCCGTCTCCTCTGTTCGCGGAGTTGAAGGGGCGGCTGAGGCGGCGGGTTAATCTGGAGGAGGATTCGATTCGGTTTTATGTGGTGTCGGGGCATACGTTGGGTCAGGTGGAGGTGTGGGGTGGGGTTCCGGTGGCGACGTTGCCGGGTTCGACGATTGTTTAGCGACGGGTTCTGAAAATGGCTGAATGGTTGATTTTTTCGTTAAAGGGTTCGATGTCTGATGGGGCAAGGGTTTCAGCCGTTTTTTTCGGACTTTTGGGGCGAGCGATCGCTCTTTTTTCGCGACCCGTCGATCTTGCCCCCTGGAACCTTGGCCCCCACTGCCCTTAAAATGGAGGGGTCTCCACTCGCTGGAGACCCTAATTGATTGGAAACTTTAAGGACTCGAAAAACAATGATCAAATTCAATCTCGGTCTCCACTCGCTGGAGACCCTAATTGATTCGAAACTAATTGTGATAGTCATGATTTTCTCCTTTTGTTAAATGTCTCCACTCGCTGGAGACCCTAATTGATTGGAAACTCGATTTGAGATTGGAGGCTTGCAGGGCGGGGGTCGATTTGAGTCTCCACTCGCTGGAGACCCTAATTGATTGGAAACCCATGCGCGTATCCGCAACCTGTTCGACGGCACCAACGGGGGGTCTCCACTCGCTGGAGACCCTAATTGATTGGAAACTGTGTAAGAATTTCAGCGCCGCCAAAAC
>NZ_KV878782.1:13355-38690 GCF_001890765.1 Spirulina major PCC 6313
AGTTCTTGTGTAGAAATTGAAATCGTCTCCACTCGCTGGAGACCCTAATTGATTGGAAACGTTTTTGAAGGATGAGGGCAGAAGGCAGAAGGATGAATGGGAGCATTAGAAAGAGTGAAACTTTTTTCTAACCCTGTAAATTCTGCCTTCAAATTTCATCCTTCATCCTTCAAAAGAGACCCCCCTAGAGCGGAAAACCCATAGACTGGATACCGTCACCGCTGCGATCGCCCTAACCCAGTTCAGCCAACAGAGCAGAAACCAGCGCGATCCGTGGGAATCGTCCGGGGATTGTGTTGCCCTCAGTGCCGCAGCCCCGCGATCGCACCCCCTGAGCAGCGATCAACCGGATAAATCAGTTGGGCGGTGGCGTATCCTAAGAGGTTGAACCTGATGTCAAAAGGAGATAGACGAAAATGAGCGCGATCGCATTAACGTTAACAGTGCCAGAGGTGCAGCCAGAGCAGGCTTATCAACAGCTTAATATCGCGATCGCGGGGGGAATCGCAGAGCCGCAGGATTTGGTGGGGCTGCGGTTGCCGGAGGGGGTGAATTGGAGTCAGGGAGTGATCTTAAATGGTCGTGCGCCGATTTGGGTCTATGCCTATTTAGTGCATGAGTGCCACGCTGCCGCCTGGGTCGCCTGTTATGACCCACGTTTGGGGGGCGCGGTGGTGGTGGAATCCCACCGTAAAGGAGTGAATGTGGCGCAAGTGATTGCGCTCACGCCTGAGTAAACCGTGAACAGTGAGGTAAAACGATGTTACGAAAAGTTAATAGACTCAGCAGCACGATCCGGGTTCATTGGCGACCGATTATTCTCGAAAATCCGGGGGCATTGCTGGCCGCCATTGCTGCAATTCCCAGTGCGTTTTTAGCCGATTATGTTGCATCCTATGCAGGTCTGAAGACCTTAGCGATCGCTGGGTATGAATTTTATTTAGACAGTTATTTAGTGGCGTTCATTTTTATCACCCTGGTTTATTCAATTGGGGTCTTTGTCGAAACCCGCAAGTTTATTTTTTATAATCAGCGTGCGATTAGTCTGCCCACGATTATCAACATCGGGAACAAAGCAGACTCTCAGGATGCCCTCAAAATTTTAGTGCAAGCCTTAGCGGAACGTTTAAACCTGAGTCAAAATTACCTCTATGAACTTGAACGCTATCTCACGATCGCATCGGAAGACCTGATTTTTAACTACCCGATTGACATCAACAACCCCAGCGAACTCTACGACACCCTCGCCGTCATTCGCCATAACCTGACCCGACTCCAACGCCAAACCCCACGGGAGCATATTCTGGAATTGGTGTACATTGGCCCGATTGCGATCGCAGTCTGGTTAGGAGCCGTCACCCATACCGAATCGATTGCCCTTTGGCCCCACAGTAGCGACACTGAAAATTCCTATCCTCATCGGATCGCTGTTCCGCACGATTTACAAATGCTCTCACTACCGGAACAGCCCAAAAAGACCCAAAGTAATCTCGCGGATCTGAAGATCGCGCCGGAGACATCGAAGGGGAAAACATGGCTTGTGGCCTTGGATTTATCCTATCAGCCGCGCTTGGCTAATCACGACTCTTTTTTTGCGGATATTGACCATTGCCTCTACATTCGAGGGGTTAAAGATTCGGTCACCATTACCGATCATGAATACATTGACTACGCTCACGAAATTTATCAACACATCGTACAACTCGACACGATTTATGCCCCCCATTCGATTCGGTTGGTGCTTCGTATGCCGAATGTGTTGGCAATTATGCTGGGACGATCTTTAAAAACTCTCCTCCCCGTGGAAGTGGCGCACTACGACAGCACATCCCGCTCCTATTCTGTTCTCTTCAAACTCAATGATGCCCGCTTCCGCTATCGTCACATCACCTAATCTCGAACAGGGCGCGATCGCGAAACTCCGCACGCTCTCTAAAAATCCATGTTCTGTCGTGCGGGCATCTTGCCCGCTAGTCTCAGACAACATAGGGAGTCTCAGACAACATAGGGAGTCTCAGACAACATAGGGAGTCTCAGACAACATAGGGAGCAGGATGCTCCCACTCCATCAAAATCAATAGTCTTTCAACGTCTGCTCTGTACTGAGATGCAGAACATAACCGAATCATCCGCAGTACATACTGTTTTTTTCGTTCTTTCAAGGGAAGCAGTTTTGAAGGATGAGGGATGAAATTAGAAGGCAGTTTTAAAGGATGAAGGATGAGCTATGAAGGATGAAAAGAGAGTTTAAACAGTGAGGTTACACACTTATTCTCTAAATTCTGCCTTCATCCTTCTGCCTTCATCCTTCAAGAACGTTTCCAATCAATTAGTTTTCCTGTGAAGGAAAAGCCGAAACCTTTACCAACAAATGGATCAGCGGTTCCACGCTGGGTTTCCAATCAATTAGTTTTCCTGTGAAGGAAAAGAATCTACTGGGCAATTCGCTCAAAATAGTGGGGTGTTTCCAATCAATTAGTTTTCCTGTGAAGGAAAAGTCTGGTGGTCTCCACTGGTTCAGCGGTCGAAAAAATGTTTCCAATCAATTAGTTTTCCTGTGAAGGAAAAGTCAAGGACTCGTTGCCGCGTTTTCACGTAATGACGGTTTCCAATCAATTAGTTTTCCTGTGAAGGAAAAGAACTTGGAATGCGGTGGCCGTGTAGGCCATCTCCGTCCAGTTTCCAATCAATTAGTTTTCCTGTGAAGGAAAAGACGGGGAGGAAGAAGCGTGGACCAAGTTTTTTGGAGTTTCCAATCAATTAGTTTTCCTGTGAAGGAAAAGTTCGGAGTATCCTTAGGTGACCCAAACCTGGTCGCCGTGTTTCCAATCAATTAGTTTTCCTGTGAAGGAAAAGCCGTCTACCAAAAATTTATTTTTGGATGGGACCTGGACTGTTTCCAATCAATTAGTTTTCCTGTGAAGGAAAAGCCCTGGCAACACCTGCCAGAGACAGTTATCTGGTATAAAATTGTTTCCAATCAATTAGTTTTCCTGTGAAGGAAAAGGCTTGGGTTGTAGAACCCTCGCTGTGACTGGATTATAACACCCCATTTTCGTGGGATAGCAAAAAACACCCTAAAAGTGTGGGAATAATTCTCAATAAGCATCGGACTCAACGGCTGAAGCCTATATTTCATGCGGTCTCCGTGGGATAGAACGAGAGAATGCGGGTTTCAGCGATTTGCAACATCCCACGGCTTTTAGAGCATTTCGAGGCTATTGGTGCTAAATCCATTGAAACCTTGGTTTTTTGAACAGCTACAGCAAAATTGGGGCTTGATTGCTTGATTTTGTCGGATTTTCACGATCGCACCCCTTCCAGAATCCCCGAAACCATTGACTAGACTGGGTTTGCTGGATTTTGATCATCTTAACCCGATTTTGACTGAGAGATCGGGTCACCTTGGCCTCGTCTTGGCGTGGAATGGGGGGGACTCATTTCAGCCCGTAATTGTTGTTGAAACTGTCGAAGTTGGGGCACACTGTCCGACTGAACCTGTTGAGCCAAACGTAAAGCACGCCGAACATAAACCAACGCACGGGGAAACTCCGAAACCGCCCGATGAACCGCCGCCAAATTGGTCAGTGTGATGATCAGGTCAGCCGGAACACCCGTTAAACGTTGTTGACGGTAGAGATCGCGCAAGATGTCCCGCGCTTCGGGGTAGCGTTCCATGTTGAGATAGGCATACCCCAGATACGCCGCCGCCGACTCGATTTGTGGGGCGTGGTCGATTAACCGCGCCATCAGCAACCGTTGTTCATCCCAATGAATCGCCTGCTCCAGATCACCGGCTGCATCACAGCAACTACTCAATCCCCAGAGTCCTTCCAGAATCCCGATGCGGTCTTTGATCCGACTCGAAATTTTTAGGGTTTGGTGATAGTGGCGAAAAGCTGACTCGTAATCCCCTTCGCTGTAATGACAATTGCCGAGGGTGGTCAAGATCGCCCGTTGGAGCGTGGGAATATCGAGATCTTGGGCGATCGCCAACGCCGAACCTAAAACCGGATATGCCTCCGGGATACGGTCAAGGTCACAGTACACCTCCCCCAAACCGCGCAGGGCTTCGGCTTGGGTTTCCGGTTCCTGTTGCTGCTCGGCTAGGGCTAACCCGGTTTGATAGGCCGTGAGGGCCGATTCCGGTTGACCCTGTTCGGTGTAGGTATCTCCCAAGAGAACGAGGGCAAGGGCTTCGAGGCTGCGATGGCCGAGCTGACGCGCCAGGTCTAAACACCGCTGGGCCTGGGGGAGCGCCGTGTCATCCTGGGGGCGGACGCTGGCTAAATTCCCCAAAATCATCGCCAGTCCGCTCTGGGTTTTGTCGCTGGGTTCACACTGTTGGATCAGGTCGAGGGCTTGTTCAAAATAGTGGGCGGCGGCGGCGTGCTTCCCCCAACCCCGTTCGATGTTGCCCAGTCCCACCAGGGCGATCCATTGCCCGTGACGGTCGTTTGTGGTTTGGGCGATCGCAAAGTGTTGCTGATGGTACTCCTGCCCTTGGGTGAAGTCTCCCACCGTCAGGGCAATATTGCCGAGTCCCGTGAGGCAGACCGTATCACAGGCGGTATTGACTCGGTTGAGCAGGTGTTGATAGATCTGTTTTTGCCGTTCAAGATCGCCCCAGTTACCCAGTTGATGGTGGAGTTCTTCGGGGGTGCTGGGGTCGGGGATGATTTGGATGACCTGGGCGGCGCGGGGCCAGTCGGCCACGGTGGCGAGATGCTCAAAGGCCTGTAAATAGGGTTCCACTTGGGCCAAACGGGGAGCGGTGGCGCTCGGTGTTTCCACCGTCAGAAAATATTCCACCGCTGCATAGTCGCTCAAGGTGGCTAAAGGAACTGCATCCATATCAATGGCCAAGTCTTGGTAGAGAGTTGGGGCATTCATGGGGACTGGACAAGTTGTTGATAGCGTTCGAGGGCGACACTCCGCACGAGATGATGGAGGCCAAACCGGCGTTGATGGTGTTCGTCGATCTCGGTTTCGACCAAGAAGCGATGCTCTAAGGTTTGGAGGGCTTGTTCTTGGTGCAGGCGATCGCAGGGTGATCCTAAACGGCGGCTCAGGTGTTTGAGTTGAATCAACCATCCCTCTGGCTGGACGGGAATGCGATAGGCGGCAGCGGCACAGAGAAGCCAATAGGCGGACCGTTGTTGGTGCTGGAGTCGGGAAAGGGTGATTTCGAGGCGTTCTTGATTGACGGCTTGGCGCACCTGGCGAGTGAGGCGGTGGAGTTGCCAGTCATCGTCACTGCCGATCGCATCGTTTGCATCGTTTTGGGCTTGGGCGAGGGTGGTTTCGACATGGATGATCTGAGGTGCGATCGCGCCCCAATAGGCCGCCACATCGCCGCCAAAGGTTTCCCAAATTTCCCCCAAGATCACCCGCAACACGAGGGGATGGCCTTGATAGGCGGCTCCCAACCGCTGCAAACTCTCATCCTCAGCATCAAACCCGGTGGCAGTGAACAGGGCGCGTTGTTCGGCCGGGCGGAGTCCGGTTAAAACGTGACGCTGCCAAAAGGTGTGATAGCGGTGGGGGGTGATTTCGTGGGGGAGTTCTTGGGAGGTGAGGATAATTTTGCTGGGGTTGTCTTCACTGGCGAGGAACCCTAAGAAAAAATCCCGCCAATGGGGATCAACAAAGATCGCGCCTTGATCGGGATCGGATTCTGTGAGCAGGGCTTCGACGGAATCAATCACCAACAAAACCGGCTGTTGGCACAGATAATCCAGAAGGGTTTCCCGCAGCAGTTCGGGGTGGGTCTGTGCGGGCGGAATTTGAACCCCGAAGCTATCAAGCCACCGGATCGCGGTGCTGGCAAAATCGGTCGTTTTAATGGCGTAGTCAAAGTTGGCCCGTTGCCATTGGGTTAGGTCGTCTTGGAGTGCGATCGCAATTCGTTCAGCGAGGGCGGTTTTACCAATACCCGTTAACCCCACAATCAACAGCAGACGGCATTGTCCCTGGAGGGTGTGACTCAGATCTGCTGCGATCGCATCCCGTCCCACCCAACAGTCATCGTAGGCATGAAACCCGCTAAAGTTCCTGCGTTGGGGCGTTTGGGGCTGGGGTTCGGGGTTCATGATCTCCCGTGGATCAAGATCCAGCACATCACAAATCTCTTCAAATTTGGACAGGTACACCGGATGCCCATTCATAAACTTACTCACGGTCGATCGCGCCACCTCTAGATGCGCCGCGAGGTCGCCTTGGGTTAAAAAACGGTTCCGCTTCAACGCTTGCAACACAGTGGTTTTATGGTCAGGATGCAGACAGAGGGTGCGCGGCATGGTTAGGACGGGTTCAGCGTTTCGGGGTCGATGCCTAATTCTTTCAGTTTGGCCAGGGCGCGATCGAGGTGTTGTTGGGTTTGCGCTGCTCGTGCGAGGGCGCGATCGCGCTCCTCGGCAAATTCTTGCAAGGTTTTGAACGGTTCCCCATCGGGATAAAACACGCTTAAACCCTGCTCATATTGCTCAAACCGAATCTTCAGCAGGGGCGATGTCCAAGGCAAATCGAGGGGCATCACCAGCCGGGTTTCATCGTCGAGCGTCTCCCGCGCAAATCCCCAAAAATTGCCCGAATCGGGATCATAAAAATACATTTCCAGCACCCCATGCCGAGCATAGAAGGTTTGTTTATTGGCCATCTCTGCCACGGTGTTGCTCGGTGAGATGATCTCAAAAACGACTTGGGGCGCAATTCCCTCTTCTTCCCATTGTTTATAGCTGCTGCGATCGCACTGGGGACGACCCAACACCACCATCACATCCGGGGCTTGGCGGGGCGGGGTTTGACCGGGTTCGACCTGGACGGGATACCACAGCAAATCCCCCGCGACGAAGACGGTTTGCCCGGCAAAGTGTCGCCGCAGGTTTTCCACGAGGTAGACAATCCATTGATATTGCAATGTATTGTCTGCCATGGGTTTGCCGTCGGTGTCGGGATACTGGGTCGAGGTGATGGGGGTTTGAACCATGCCGCAGGCGGGGCGAGGGACAAGGACATTATAAAGGATGAAGGCTGAAGGCTGAAGGGGGAAAGGAAGAGAGGCTGATTTGATGCAGGTGATGAAGATGGCGATTAGTTCGTTGGTTTCGGCTTTGAGGGGTTCAATTTTTGGGCTGGGAAAGAGTTCTGCTTCGATTAATAAATCGAGCCAATAGTCGGTTTCGTCAAGTTCCTGAATCGCGACTTGCATTTTGCTCTTAAATTCTGCGTTTGAACGGGCGCGGCTGGCTTCTCTGTAGTGTGCTCCGATGGATGTGCCACTGCGGAATACTTGTTTCCCAATGGTTTGGGCGACGGTGCTTTGAGGCAATGCGGAATACAACCGAATGATTCGCAACGCATACTGTTTTGTTCGTTCTTTAAGGGGAAGCACTTTTGAAGGATAAAGGATGAAGGATGAAGGCTGAAATTTGAAGGCAGAAATAAGATTTTGCGTTTCCACTATTCCTGATTTCTCCCTTCATCCTTCATCCTTCTGCCTGCTACGCACGGGCAAAGCCCTACATCCTTCAAGAACGTTTCCAATCAATTAGTTTTCCTGTGAAGGAAAAGTCCGTTCCGATGGGACGGACATCCCTAGACTTCAATCGTTTCCAATCAATTAGTTTTCCTGTGAAGGAAAAGACTCTACTCCCCGTCCTCCCCTTGGACTAGACTAACCGTTTCCAATCAATTAGTTTTCCTGTGAAGGAAAAGTGTCAGGAACCAGCTAGGCTGGGACCTGATGACTGAGTCGTTTCCAATCAATTAGTTTTCCTGTGAAGGAAAAGCATTTTGCTGATTTAAGTAAAGACCACCCAATTTCGCGTTTCCAATCAATTAGTTTTCCTGTGAAGGAAAAGAACAATTCGTCGACGGCAGTCGGCGTTTTCCAAGTTTCCAATCAATTAGTTTTCCTGTGAAGGAAAAGCTGATTCCCTCGTCGGAGGTGCTAGACAAAGTTTGTTTCCAATCAATTAGTTTTCCTGTGAAGGAAAAGTTTGATTCTTATTGTTTCGCTGTTGACCTTAGGCGTGTCAAGTTTCCAATCAATTAGTTTTCCTGTGAAGGAAAAGCCTACCGAAAAGAACAACTCACTACGGGGTACTACTACCGTTTCCAATCAATTAGTTTTCCTGTGAAGGAAAAGGCTTGGGGTGTAGACCCCTTGCTGTGACTGGATTATAACACCCCATTTTCGTGGGATAGCAAAAAACATCCTAAAAGTGTGGGAATAATTCTCAATAAGCATGATGCTCAACGGCTGAAGCCTATATTTCATGCGGTCTCCGTGGGATAGAACGAGAGAATGCGGGTTTCAGCGATTTGCAACATCCCACGGCTTTTAGAGCATTTTCGCGTAAACTCGTGTAAATGGTATTTTTCATGACTTCATCAACCCCCAAAGCGATATTTGCCTGAAAAACCCTCAAAACCCTCAAAATGATACAGCCACCGACAAGCGTCAATGGCTGTATCCCTTGCCTAGTCAAGGATTCAAGCGAACTTGTTCCAGGTTAGGTCATTTCCAATCAATTATTGTCCCCGTCGGGACTCCAAACAACCCAGGGTTTGACCTGAATCATTTGGACAATTCAACGGAACAGCAGCCGCATCAAACACCACTTCAAACAGTCCTTGGGGGACTAACCGCCGTAGCACTTGCCCATAGTCCAGAGCCGCATTCCGTCGCCGAAATCGTGCCACCGTAACCCGCTGGCAATCCGGCAATAACCGCACAACGCACCACGGATGAAGTTGTTCAAAATAGGTCATCAGCCTGCTCCTACGCTGCATCTGTCCCCAGCTTAGGGAGAACGCTCCCCCCGAAACAGGTCATCCTGACCTGGACAAAGTCGTTGCCAGACCTCCGGCGGCACAGTCTCGAAATGCTCCCAGAGCCAATCCATCAACGCCAGATGCTGACAATCATGGGGACGCGGGAACCGATGATAAGACCCCGACCGGAACCAACCGCGCACCGTAGAGAGAGAGCGATCGCACAGTTCCGCCATCTCCTCATAGGTCACCGCCCACTTTTGATAAAACGCCTGGGGACTCATTTCCCGTTGACAATGGCGATACCAAACCATCAGCATCCGTTCCCGATCATGAAGAGGACGGGGGTGTTTCATGCATCCTCCTCCAGGCGTTCCAGGTCATTTTCCCAAGCCGTATCCACACTGCACCACCGCGCACTGGGGGCATCGGGGTCAAGATAAATCAGATAACACCAAAGCCACTGGCCGCTGTGGGAAGCGTAGCCATAAAAGCGACCCATCACGATCCCAAAATCGGCCAGTGCAATATCATCCTCCTCATCGGTGAACGGAACCCACTGCACCACTGCCCCCATCTCAAACCGAGGCGGTTGCGCTGACAGGAACATCGCCGGACTATCCGGGGGAATCGGCAATGCTCGACTGGTCATCAACGGTGCTGCTTGCCCATCCTGCAACGCCCACAGATACGCCCGAACTTGGGCTTCACTGAGGTTTTGAGCGCAATGGGTCAGGATGACTTTGGCCAAACGGTTGAGTGTTGCCTCCGCGAGGGGATAATCCCAAAGATTTTGAATCTGGTCGAGCAGTGGGGTAATGCCGTAGTCGTTCAAGGCTTGTTCGTAGGGCAGCAACGCCGCCGGAAGACGAGAATTCATGTAAACCATAGGTCGTGTTTTGAAATGAAGTGAACAGTTGAGGTCTCCTCTGGGCAAACAAGCGCCACAGGAGGTAGAACGATGAGCCTCCTACACCACGATCGCAGGGTCATCAATGGCATAGTCTGGCTGGATGCCCAGGACTTTGGTTTGGCTCCGTTGCCGTTTACCGAGGGGATAAAACCGGAGTTGGTCCGTGTCTAAATCCAGCAGGCGCAGCAAACGCGCTTCGAGCCGTTCATAGTCCGTCGGCGGCAACACAGCTTCAAACACTGACTTTTGAATTCGCAGCCCATAGGCTCCGAGGAGGTTCGCCACCTTCGTCCGGCGACGGTCTTGGACGATGTCGTAGCAAATCAAATAGAGCATGGTGCTATTTCCCCCAAAGCATCGGACGATAGGCCGGCACATCTCCCAACAAGGCCGCGATATATTCCCGCACCTGCAATTCAAAACACCGGCGCAGACTGACCTGATGCCCGGTAGTGGGATGGGTCACTTCGCTGTGGAGTTTTTCTTCCCAATGTTTGAGGAAACGCTTCAGGGCATCGGGTTGCAGGAAAACACCGCCCCGCTCATCGGCAGGGGTGAAGTCTTCGGCGGTAATGATGTTTTTGTTGACGACGTAGGACACCAACGAATCCACCACGAGGGCGCGAAATTCTTCGACGAGATCCGACACTAAGGCCGGGTGATTGTCGCGGGGCACATGGAGATTCCCGAAATGGGGATGCAAGCCCAGGGTTTCAATGAACGAGTGCAAGTTTTGATGCAGCAGGGTATAGCCCAAACTCAGCAAACTATTTACCGGGTCGGTGGGGGGTCGTTTGCTGCGCTTGCTAAAGCTCAAGTCTCCCTTGAACAGGGAACCTAAACCCTGGAAGTACAGTTTGGCGGCGTTACCTTCCATGCCGCGTAGGGCTTCGAGGGATTCGGCGAGGGGGAGATTATCCATTGCGATCGCCAATTGCGCGATCGCCTGTTGCGCGGCATCGGTGGCGCGGCGACGGTTCAACCGTTGGAGCAACACGCGGGAGTTTTGGAGTTTGGCGCGAATAATCGTCTCAGCCGTATTGCGAACCTGTTCCTCATCCTGGCTCCATTCCACCTGCCGGGAGAGATAATTCACTTTGGCTTGGCCATCGGTTTGCAACCGTCCGAAATACCGACCCCGCTGGGAGAGATACAACACCGGAATCCGCCGCGCCAGAGCCAGACGCACGGCCCCGTGGGAGAGGTTACAGCAGCCAAACAACACCACATGGCTCACTTGGTTGATGGGAATTTTGCACCGCAGTTCTTGGCGGTGAAACACCTGAAATTGATACTGTTGGGCTTTGAGATACGCCCCTTGGTCAGTGATATAGAGTGTGGTCATAAGGTCAGAAAAGAGATGATTAGGATTAGCAACAACAGAGGGTGGCGGTTGTTTGCGCAGGGCGCACACCTTGGGCGGTGCAGGTAATAAACGCTCAGGGCGACGAATCCGCCAGCGCGGCACACCGGAGGGCGAGAGTACCCAATACCCATCCCGAAGTTTGAGCGGTGAGGGCGGCGGCGGTGCGTAGACCTTGCCGTTGACAAAGCGATGGCCGAGGAATGTGAATTCCTGATCTGGGGGCGCGATCGCAGTTTTTTCGGAATTCAGCCGTAGGTAGAGTTGCGTTAACCCATCCTGAATCTGAGCGAGCCGGATTCTGGCTTCCTCAGCACTGTGGCAGACCACCACAAAGTCATCGCCATAGCGCACGAGGTTCATCCCCTGTTGCAAACATCGGGCATCGAATTCGCTCAGATACAGGTTGGCCAATGCCCCGGAGAGAACAGAACCTTGGACAACGCCTTGGGTGCGGCGCAGTCGTTGACCCCGCAGGATGACGGGAACCGTCAGACTTTGGTGCAGCAGAGCAAGATGATTTTGAGTCAATTCCATCTGCTCTAGGCTGTTCATCAGCAGTCCCCAGCACAGGCTGTCGAAGAACTGGGTAATGTCGGCTTTGATCACCCAGGCGGGCTGATATTGATAGTGCAGATAAAGATGCTGCACGGCTTGCTGGATACTGCGCCCAGGGCGATAGGCATAGCTACAGTCAGCGAACTGGTGTTCGAGTTCGGGATACAGGTCTTCAAGAAGCCACCGTTGGACGATGCGATCGCGCACCGTCGGAATCCCGATGAGCCGTTTACCCCCGTTTTCTTTCCGCAAATGAATCCCCCGCACAGGGCTGAGTCCGTAGGTCGCTGCATTCAATTGGGTCTGAATGTGGGACAGTTGCTCCGGCGCGATCCCTTTGAACAATCCCGGCGTGATGCCATCAATGCCTGGGCTTTTGCCGCCGTTCTGGATCAGCTTCCAGGCATAGCGCAGTTCAGGTAAAGTTACGTTTTGGACGTTCGTGGTTCATCACCTCCCTTGATTTTTGATGTTGGGTCCATCGTGGCAAGGGGGTGTGTGCGATCGTGTGTGTTTCTGAACTCAGGCCCGAACTCAGGCCGTAACCGTCCAAATACTGCGAGGTGAGTTCCCGCACTTTTCCTCAATAACCCAAGAAAAACCCAGCTTTACGGCTGAGTTTGTTAGTGTCGATGCGGCTTGTAGAGAAAGGAGAAATTCTAGGCGATCGCTTAACCGACCTCGGTTCACAGAACGAATGATACGGTTAATGGCGCGGCGTTCGTCGTCTTCAATAATCTTGATGCGATCGCACTACTATTTGGAAACATCCCACCAGCCAGTCGCCTGAGCAGTTTTTTCGCGCTGGGTGGTTAAATCATAGAGACGATTGGCAGAGCTAACACTATGCCCCATCAACATTTCGCTCATTAATCCTCCACTCCATATAGTCTGAAATGAAATCAATATTGCACGCTTGCTCTAAAGTTAATTTTGAAATTGGATAACCAACAATATTAAATATTAGTAAGCCAACCAAAGAAATACATCAATTCTTTTTCTTGATTGTGCCAAGTTTGATGACGGATGACATTAGTCGGGCGACCTTTGACTTCCGGAGTTATCAACCACTGGTGTAGCCCATCAACCTCCTTCTGAAGTGAAAAGCACCAATCAGCACGCTTGAGACTATATCTTCCTTTAGCTTGATTATGAGGTTTATCAATACAATGTTTAGTGTAATTGCCTCCAGAGAAGCAATCACATCGCTTGTTCGGATAAGAGTTTTCGATTGCACTATACCAACTTTGTTGTTTACACCATTTACGAAAAATCCGAATCGTCACCTTATAGCGTTGATGTTTTTTATCTAGATCAATATTCTCTGGCATCTTATTAAGAGTCCGAAAAAACAAAGAATAAAGAGTTAAAAGAACAGTAGCTTTAGCTCGCTCAAGCGGTTGTGGAGATCTTTGGGACGGCAAACAATATTCTGTCATGACAATATAAATATCATCTAGCAGTTTTGGATTTTGTTTAACCTCATCAGACGCTGCAAAGAGATCAAGAACTTGCGTAAGGTACGTGACTGATAACAAGCACGAATTGTGCTGAATCTCTTGGGAATCTGGAAAAAGATTAGTAAGCATTCAGGTCATGAGGATTTGGCTGTAAGCACTGCTCAGTATGGGTTTCAGCTATTTTGAGCTATTTTGTTATTCTCAATAAACAAGGCTGTAACCCCTAGTCTTGCGTAATTATTGAGAATGAACTGTTAGTTTAGAACTCACCTCGATTTTGAAAGCCTTGCTGTGACTGCGTTTCAAGTACCTGAATCCTTACAAAGATTAAGAGAAGGTTGGATATATTTGTCTGACTGCATAACGAATTAGGTACAGATTAATTGAAATTTCAAACAGGGAGAATTAGTCCATTACGAAGCTGATTTCCACCATTCAGTCGCCTTTTGCGTTTTTTCTCGGCTGGTCACTTGGCTATACACTCGATTGGCTTGATCCTTGCTATGTCCCATCAATTCAGCCAACGCTTCATCTTGTTCTGGTCGTCCGTAGCGTCGTTGAAATGTCACTGCAATCCGGCGAAAATCGTGAGGACGAACCCCTTTGGGTTCATATCCTAACTTTTCTAAAGCGCGAAACGTTGCCGCAGTCGTAATTGCCCGTATCGTTGCGTCCGTAGTAGGCTGACCAAACGGTTTTGAGTTAGGACTATTGCCGACCTGAATAAAAACTAAACTGTGATCTGTGTGAACCTGTGAGCGAATTTTCTCCAGCCAGTCATCCAAATCTTGAGTAATTTGCTCAGGTAAAGGGTATTCCCGACCTTTACCGGTCTTTGAGCCATTTTTATGACCTTCAGGTAAAAGTTTTACCCAGTAGCCGTTTTGTTCACGGAAGAGTGTTTTGCCCAACTCTAACTCCCGCAACTCGCGCTGTCGCACTGGACAATAGGTTAAAATTGCCACAATTAAATATTGCTGCCAACTACGAATTTGAGCAAATAAAGAACGAGATTGACCGGTATGGTAATACGGTGCTTTACAATCCTTGAGAAACTGAACTACTTCAAGGATTTGTTCAAATGGAACCAAATGATCATTGAGATGAATTCGATCTTTTTGCTTTTTACCCTTGCGGATTATGTATTGGCGTTTTAAGTTAATTTGATTAACTTCTTCTATATCGCTGTAGTCAACCTTCCGTGAAGCCTGCCCATAAAGAAATTTTGACGCGCCACTTGCAGCATTACAGACAAGCTCCATGCTGCGGTAGGCAGACCCTCGTTCATTGATATGCCAGGCAATATAGTCAGATAAAAGATCAACATCACAAAGCTGTGCCAAGGATAAACTCTCAAGAGGCTGCTTCTGGATATTGTGAAGCCAACCCATAAAGCGTTGGACTTCACGAGCATGACTTTGCCAGGTTTCTTGTCGTAATGCTGGTTGTTTGCGCGTTCTAACTTCTGGTTGAGTAGACCACTTTCTAAATGCTTCGAGCTGTGTCTTCAGGTGAGCAGTCCACTGCTGCCCCTTGAGTTGATACTGAGGCTGGGCTTTCCTAGAACGGCGATGTCGTTTGTAGTAATTACCCCCGGACATCGGTAAACAAACTTTATTCATTTGTGTTCCTGTGGCCGAGGCATACCAATTCTGTTTACGGCTCCACTGGTCAAACCGTTGAATAGCGGATTTGTAATTATTGAGGGTTCCTTTTGATTTCCCTGCTGTTAGGCTTTTTTCATAGGCAGACTGAAATAATTCTGTGATGCGAAGCATTAATTTAGAGCTTTGTTGATCGAGTGGTTCAAGTTTTTCTAATTGTGGAAGGCAGTACTTGGTTAGTGCTGTCCGAGTGTTGGCAAGCAGTTTGGGATTGGCTTGGACAGGTTCAGACTCAGCAAAAAGGGCTAAGACATCTGCGAGAGAGGATATGTGTGCCATGGTGTTCCGAATAATGGTATATATGTATTGTATGAACTGATCATGAATGACAAATCATGGTGAAACGGAATCGATCGCTCCAATACTGAACTTCCCGTGGGTTCTGAACCCCAAGCCCGCACATCACGAGCAACCTCTCAGAGGATTACTACAAGCTTACAACGGGTGCTGATACCAACCAAAGTAGAAATGAAAAAAGCTGATGAAAGCAAAAATATCTTTAAAGCTAGTGTATGAGAGTATTCTAGAATTTAGATTTATGCAATGAATAGGATTAGTTTTCATACCAATCCTATCGAGCCGATGAATGGTTGCAGCCCTCTGGGAAAATGTGAATCGGCAACGGATTAAGCCCCCTAATTGGAGACGACACCATGCACGCTGAGACGATTAGTGAATTGACGGATACCTTTGAGGGTCATGCCCAACAGACTGAGCAGGGGGTGGAATACTGGCTGGCTCGTGATCTTCAGCATCTTTTGGGATATGCCAAGTGGCAGAATTTTACTCGTGTGATCGATGATGCCAAGATTGCCTGCGATGTCAGTGGTCATGAGGTGTTAGACCATTTTGCTGATGTCGGTAAAATGGTGCAGATTGGCTCAGGGACGAAGCGACGCATTCAGGATATGATGCTGACTCGTTTTGCGTGCTACTTGATTGCCCAGAATGGTGATCCTCAAAAGTCTGAGATTGCGTTTGCCCAAACGTATTTCGCGCTCCAGACTCGTAAGGCGGAACTGATCCAACAGCGTTTTCAAGAGTCTGAGCGGGTTTCGGCACGTCATGATCTCAAGGCGACTGAAAAGGAGTTGTCTAAGGTTATTTTTGAGCAAACGGGGAGCGATCGCCACTTTGGTCTGATTCGCAGTAAGGGAGATACGGCTCTGTTCGGACGCTCAACGAAGCAAATGAAGGCGACCTGGAATGTGCCGGACAAGCAGCCTCTGGCGGATTTTGCCCCGACGATTATCCTCACGGCGAAGAAGCTGGCGGCGGAAATCACGATCCACAATACCCAGGAGAACGATTTTCGCACTGAGCCGGAAATCAGCGATGAACACACCACGAACAATGCTACGATTCGCGGTGCGTTGCTCGATCGCGGCATTCGACCGGAGCGTTTGCCCCCGGCTGAGGATATCAAAAAGGTGGAACGGCGTTTGAAGTCGTCCCAAAAGAGGTCGTTGAAGAATCCAGAGCGGTTGGAGTAGCGATCGCATTTGGGCCACCTTTGAGCAAGGGCTAGCCTGAGCTGAGTTACTGGGTTGTTCGATCCGGATTTGGGGTTATGGAGTCTTGGAGTTCTTGTTCTGTTGTTCTGACAAACTGGTCAGGATGGGCAAGGAGTAAATCGATTTGGAGGAGAGGGCTGATTTTAGCTCTCTCTATTGTTTTGCGATCGCTCAACGATGTGATTTTTTTCTTACGAAACGGAAGATGAGCTGGGGAAGCTTTTGGAAGTCCTTATTTTGTATGGGTTCTCTATCGTTCATTTTCTTTTGATGCAGTCGAGAATTTCTGAGATGGGGCGATCGCTGCCAATCAGATATTTAATACTGTGAACTCTGCTCGACGGCACACGCTTGGATTTGGTGATCCATTTCTCGCGCCGGGGGCAAAATTCACCCCACTGATAGAACCAGTTGAACTGCTCTGGATAGTCGAACGCGAGGTCTTTCGGCACACGCTCTCCGGGCACGACGGGATAAGTTTTGCCATTTCGTTTCTCGACGATCGGGGAGAGACTGCCGCTGGCTTTTCCTTGCGGTCGCCCTCGTTTAGGTTTTCGTAAGGTAGAAATCCGCTTCTCTATATAGGCGATCTGAGCATCCTTATCGGCGATCGCACTCTCGCGCCATTTCCCCTTCAACATCTGCTCATAATCACGACGAATCCGATGCAGGCTCGCTAGCTCTGCTTCAAGCAAGTCAAGGTCATCTACGGAACGGCGCTCATCACAACAATGGGACGGCTGATATTCCCACGTTCCATTCAGCCATGTTGGCCGCATCCATTCGACGGGCTTTGCAATCAAATCCAGTAATGGTGTACTAGACTGCTTCGGTGCTTGCTCCTGGCGTTTTTGAAATTGCTCAATATCTTTAGGGTTCATACCAAGTTCCTCCAAACACTGAGCTGTCCGGCTGTCTCTGGGCGATCGCATCCCAATCGGCGGGATATAAAGCACGGTTCATCGGCATGGCTTACCCTCCTTTTGAGCGAGTTCACCTTGAGTAAAGCGGCGCAGTTCTTCCAAAGTGGCGGCGCGTTTGGCCTTGTAAGCCTCAATATCAAAATCACCGGCTTGCCATTCATCCCACGAAAGCCAAGCTCCATCACAGTGGATTAAATAGTCGCCGTTTGTCTTGCGGTCAAAATTCGCGATCTCACCATTTGCGATCGCAGCTTGTAAAATATTGAATTTTTCATCAACCGGCGCAGCGGAATATTTACCTCCACTAGAATTTGCCAAGGCCCCTGGATACTTGAATTTGAATTCGTTCCAATACTCCGGCCAATGCTTGTTGAGCCATGCCGTTGAGGATGCGATCGTAAACGGTGAAGACTCGATCTTTTTCAAACAAAATTTTTCAAAACTCTCTCTCAATTCCTGTGTGAGAGAGTCTAAATAGTCTGAATAAGTCTTAGAGACAGCAGAATCCTTGTCTTCACTGGGTTCTGGCGGTTGAAAGTTGTGTGACGGCCGCGAAAGTTGTGTGACGGCCTCAGAAGTTGTCTCACGGCCGCGCAAGTTGTGTGACGGCCGCGAAAGTTGTGTACACACAACTTTGTTGTCTGAGGACAACTTTGGATTTTTGACCCGAATCTTCACCTGTACCATTTCGAGGTCAATCCAATCCCCTTCGGCCAAGACTCGCAGGGCGCGGCTAATCGTTCCTTTGTTCCGACCGAGAGCATCGGCAATCTCAGTCACCATCAACTCGACCCCATCCCCAAACGGGTCTAAAGTCTTGAGGTAAAACAACACATCACGCTCGGCTGGCTTGAGGGATTGTGCTCGCATCCACTCGTCATGGGTGAGTTTGTAGAATTTGTCTGTCATAATAGAAGTAATGAAAATTTTAGTTAATCCGGAAGATTAACAGTACTTACTACTATACATCTTCTGGATTATTTTTCCCTTACGAAAATGTCAAACTTCAACCTAGCTCAAGCATTTAAGACATCCATGGATGCTGCTGGCATTCGGCCAAGTCGTTTAGCCGAACGAGCAGGGCGGTCACGGCAAAATATTTCAGACATTCGCAACGAGAAAGTCAGCCCCAACATTCGAGACTTTGGCGAGTTATTGGCGATCGCTGAAGAGATGTCGCCGGGGTTCATGGAGCGTTGGGTGGCGGAGTTGGTCGGCGCATCCGATGTTTTTTCCGCAGGGGCGATCGCTAACCTCGACCGAAAGCAACTGTCGATGATGCTTCACCTCATTGCTGATCAACTGCGTCCTAAGTCACCATCGCCTCAGCATCAGGCTAAAAGTAAGGAAGAAATTTTAGCCGCGTCTTAAGGCATGTCATCAAATACGTTTGAACATCAGTCACTATTGGAAAGTGAGCATTTGTTCTTAAAAGGACACAAACTACTGTTGTGGGTTGGCTCTTGGTCTAGTTGATGACACGCCCTAAGTCTGTCCTTCAGATGTCCTACAACGATTTCACATCGGGGTAAGCTAATCGCCATTTAAATTTCCAGGGCGATCCTCTTATAGCAAGGGCTTCAGGTTTATTGACATGCAGTTTAGATGCTGATCAGCTTAACGATGAAATTGTTGTTCACTCTTCGACCACGGCAGGAACACCGCGCCGCCGTTGTAAAGCGTGCGGGAAGGTCTGGAGCTTAGATTCCACTCCGAATTTTCCACCCCTGCCGATCAATGTTTGGGGTGTTTAGTTTTTTGGGGTGTAGGAGTCACGCGGTTTTTCTGTTCGAGTGTGTTGGTTGATTCCCTCTAATCGATCTCGACTGGGCGGAGAAAGTGAAGCGGTATCTCTGATGAAGCCCAGCTTGTTCACAACTGAATCGCCCCCATCGCCCGCTATAGGATTAAGGAATCTTAATTTTATAGCGGGCTTTATAGCGTATGGCCTATCCTAAACAGTTAACCCTAGCCGAAAATATCCGAGTGTTACAGCAGCAGATGAGGCTCCCTTAGACTCAGCTTGCAGCAGCAATTGGGGAAGAGGCCGAGACTCGTTTCGTAAGAAAAAAATGAGTATTCATCGATCACTCACGGAAATGTATGCCGAGAAAACCCAACAAGAAACTAAAGTCAGCACAGCAAATCCTATCGGCTGAAGCCCTCGACCCCACAGCAATGCAAGTGAAGTCCGAACCCGGTAAGAATGTGCTGGTGACAATGAAGTCTGGGAACACCTCGCCGGGACAACCAGCGCCCCGTTTGATGCGGGGGAACACAACGAGATTGCGGTAAAAGTGATTGGCGATCGCGGCAATGAGTTGTTGGTGACGAAAAGCTTGTAAGTAGCTTGGGGTAAATAAACCGAGGTGGAAATGACTGGAACCGTCATTCTGCCGTTGTTCCTACCTCAAACTAATTATCCGTACCTATTTAATGGTGAAAATACATGAATGAAGAAACAAGGCTCAATATTATTTCAGAAGTCAAGAGCCAATTTTTCAATCATCAATCCTGCTATCTAGAAGTCTATTTAAATCTGTCTGCGGAGATAACAGAAGGATTTTTAGGTGGCATAGATGAAGAAAACTCTCTTGTCATAATAGCAGCTAGCGGTACTCTTACAATTCATAATGCGTCTCATGAAATGCTCTTGGAAGTATTAAGTCTCTTCAATTCTTATGGATGGATGATTTTTCATTATCACGAGAATCAACAAAGTGAGACAGAAGAGAAAACAACCATTAAAATCTCTCATTATGAATACTTTCTTCAAAGAGTATTATATGGGCGTCCTTTGAGACCCGGAACTAAAATGGGTCATAGCTTTTAGTCAAGGATGGAGGAAAAGATGGACTCCTTCCTTTTTAACCACCTCTCTCTGACTCGACGATTTTAGTCATGGATGAACATCCAGACTGATAACTGAAATGGCCTACGAAGTTAACCAATCCATCCTCAATAACCCATTTGATGAACCACAGCGATACTGGTTTAAATGACCAGAACTTCTTACCGGCCGCCGTCCGTCGATTGTGTAACCACCCTGCGAAAGCAATGCTACTTGTGACGCGATCGCGCATCCCAGAAGTCACACCAGAGACCGGAATTTTTGCACCGTTCAATTTGGGGCATAACGTTATGCCCCAGGGTAGAATCATCTACAGCGACACATTCTGACGCGCTCTCTACTGGAAAAATAATGCTGATTACCATCACCTCATTCAAAGGTGGCGTGGGCAAATCGACCTCAGCCGTTCATCTTGCGTGTTACCTTGCTGAACAGGATTCGACGCTCTTAGTCGATGGCGATCCAAATCGCAGCGTCTTGAACTGGCATCAACGCGGCGCACTGCCGTTTCAGGTGTGTAGCATGGCGGCCTCACCTAAATACGTTCGCCACTATGAACATATTGTGGTCGATACACCGGCTCGTCCAAACAGGGAAGATTTGAGAGAATTGGCCGAGGGGTGTGATGTGCTGCTGCTGCCGACTCGCCCCGATGCCCTCTCGGTTGATGCGATGCTCCAGACGGTGCAATTGTTAGAGGAGTTAGAGTGTCAACATTACCGGATTTTGCTCACGATGACCGGGCGTTCCAAGATGACCGCTCTGGCCCGAGAAGCGTTGAGTCATTTGCCGCTGCTCAATCGTGAAATCCGGCATTATGCCGCTTATGATAAGGCGGCACTTGAAGGCTGTCCTGTTTACGAAGTCCGTGATGATCGCAATGCCAAGATTGCCTGGACTGATTATGCTGCTGTTGCTCAGGAATTATTAGCGCATGGTTGATCGGAGCAAATTATTTCAAAATCTGGCTGCCCGGCAGACCTGGCTTGATGAGGAACCTAGTGAAGCACCCGAACCTAATGAAGTGCCCTTGGCGACAATCAAACCGAACCCGCACCAGCCGCGCCGCTATTTTGACCCGGAAGCGTTGGCGAACCTTCAGACGAGCATCAGTGAGCATGGCATTTTAGAGCCACTTTTGGTGCGTCCACATAACAAGGGCTATGAGCTGGTGGCGGGTGAGCGTCGCTATCAAGCGGCTAAGGCGCTGGGTCTTAAGACAGTTCCGGTGATTATTCGGGAACTCTCGAACCAAGAGACGCTAAAAATTGCCCTGACTGAGAATCTGCAACGGGAGGATCTCAACCCGGTTGAGGAAACTCAGAGCATTCTTGAGTTGCTTGCTTTGGAGTTGGTGACGAATACGGATGAAGTCCGATCGCGCCTCAATAAGATGAAACATGCCCACGATCGCGCTCAAGATCTCAATACGATTGAGGGGGCAGGGCAGATTGATCAACTGTTGATTGGCCTGGGGTATCAATGGCCATCGTGGGTGAAGAATCGCCTCCCGGTCTTAAATTTACCGCCCATCATTTTAGAAGCTCTGGCTCAGGGGCAACTGAAATATACGGCGGCGATCGCGATCGCAAAGGTTAACGATGAAACGGCGATGCAGACGCTCTTAGACCAGGCGATCGCGGAATCATTATCGGTCGCGCAGATTCGCGATCGTGTTCGTGGGTTGAATGCCCAGCCCCAAGATGAATTCAAAGTACGGTGCGATCGCGTCTTCAAGAAAATTCGTAGTGCCGAGGCTAATCTGAACACGAAGCAACGGCAGAAATTGGACAGTTTATTGGCCCAACTTGACCAACTTTTGGATGGGGCATAACGTTATGCCCCAAATTTTTCCTATCGTCTGGGGAGACTGCTGAGGTAAAGAGTCTTGATTGGATACAGACCCTTTACGACGGGTCAGGGTATAATCAATCAGCTCATTCTAGAGCGTGATTCACTGGAGTGTCTGCCAACAACAAAGCTCCATTGTTCTCACAACTGTATTCTCTCAGCAGTCACCGTTTGTTTGCGTATGCTGGAATCAATTTTTGCGACTTGTACTCCCCGGCCTGAGATCCAAGCTGGAGAGCTGACTGAAGAAATATTTGCGGCCAAAATTCAGCCGGTGGTAGAAGGAAAAGCACCACAGGTTTATCAAGACCCATCCCGGTTTTTTGCGAATACGTTCCCGACGGATGGTGTAAAGACCTTAATTCGAGAAGTGTTTGGACGGTTGACGGGTCGGGATTCAGGGTCGCCGGTGATTCGGTTGGAGACGAGCTTTGGGGGTGGGAAAACCCATGATCAGATCGCGCTTTTTCACATTTGCCAACAGGGTCGGCGCATTCAAGGATTAGAACGATTTGCCGATCTAGATTTAATTCCGGAGTATGCGGTGCAGGTTGCCGCGATTGATGGGCGCGATCTTGACCCGCAGAATGGGATTTTCCACGGGGATACGGGTGTGACGACCTACACCCTATGGGGGGAGATCGCCTATCAGGTGGGGGGCGTGCGGGGTTATGAACTGCTCAAGGGATCGGATGAGAATGCGATCACGCCGGGGACATCGGTGATCGAGCGATTGATGGATAAAAATCCGACCGTCATCATTTTGGATGAAATTGCCCGACATCTCCGGGCGGCGAAGGCCAAGGTGGTGGGTAAAACCGATTTGGCGGAGCAGGTGGTGGCGTTCCTCTTCTCGTTGATGGATTTGGCGGCTTCTGCCAATAATTTAGTGCTGGTTTATTCGTTGGCTTCGGCTTCGGATACCTTTGCGGATGAGACAGCAGAACTGAATGAGTTGATGCGGGCATCGGCTCGTCAGGAGCGGGTGCTGAGTCCATCAACGGATATTGAAATCTACAACATTGTGAAGCAGCGGGTGTTTAGCAGTGTCAGTGAGCAGGCAGCAGAGGCGGCCAAGACGGAATATAGTCAAGCCTATCGGGGCAGCCGTCTCAATTTGCCGGATGGGTGTCAGGATTCGGATTATGCTGAGGCGATCGCGCAATCCTATCCGTTTCATCCAGAATTATTCAAACTGTTGACTCAGAAGGTCGCTTCGATTCCAGATTTTCAACGGACGCGGGGGGCGTTGCGGTTGTTTGCGTTGGTGGTGAAACATCTCTGGCAAGACCCCAGCCAGTGGATTCCGATGATTCACACGCATCATATTCCGGTGGGTGTTGACCGACGAGTAACCGATGAGCTGACTTCGCGCTTACAGCGTCCGTTGATGCGGCTACCGATTCAGGCGGATATTTTTAACCTTAATGGGCGGGCGGCCTATGCCCAAGTTCAGGATGAGCAATGGGTGGTGGCCGGGAAGCCCCCGTTTACGACTTGGGTGGCACGAACTATTTTTCTCCATTCACTCACCCAGGGGATTTCGTCGGGGATTCGGCGGGCGGAGTTGAATCTGTCGGTGTTGACTCCAGGGGTGGAGAGTAATTTTGTGCAGAATGTGTTGGACACGCTAACCAAAGTGGCGTGGTATCTCGATGATGACCCGCTGGAGTCGCGATCGCGCTTCAAAGAGGAACCCTCAATCAATAAAATCATTGCTGAGGAAAAAGAGCAGGTGGGCAAGGGAGAAGCCAAGGATGAACTCCGCAAGCGTCGGGATAGCATGTTCGCAACGCAGGCCTTTCGATTGGTCGCCGCGCCGCAATCACCGGGAGATGTAGATGATGTCTCGGACTCGATCGCGCTCTGTGTCATGGATTTTGATGATGCGATGGTAGAGTCTTCCCAAGACCCCGCCCCGCAGATTGTAGAGCGAATTTTCAGCAGCACAGGGGAAGCCGGGAAATTCCGCACCTTCCGGAATCGGTTGTTGTTCTTGATGGCGAATCGTCAGACCTTCGATAAAACCGTGGAACTGATTCGGGAATATCGGGCGGTTCAAACGATTTTGAACAGTCCGAATCGATTGGACGATATTTCAGAAAGTCAGAAGAAGCAATTACGCGATAAAGGCGGCAGTCTGGATTTGCAAGTACGGGTGTCAATTACCAATGCCTATCGACATCTTTTTTACCCGGCGAAGGATGATGTGAAGGCTCCCAAGGGTTTAATGCACTATACACTCACACCTCAAGATGCGAGTGATGTGAAAGGGAAGACGATCAATCAACAGGCGGTGATTTTGCAGGCACTGCGGGATTGTGGCAAGGTTCGTACCGAGGAGACGATTCGGACGAGTCCCTATGCTCCGGCGTTTGTGTTGCAGCGATTTTGGCCAGCGGGTTTAGATTCGATCACAACAAAGGGGTTACGGGATGAGTTTGCCAAGAATCTAGCCTTGAATATGCCCATTGATGCGGAGATTCCCCCGCTTCGCGCCACAATTCAGCAGGGTTTAGAGCAAGGTCAATGGGATGCGAAGGTAGCCGATCGCGTTTATATCAAAACGCCTGAGAATCCTTCATCGCGTTTGGAGATGGTGGAGTTTTCCGATCGCGTTGTGCTGTATCGGCGGGGGATTTTGGAGCCGCCGAAGCCGCGAGTGGTGGAGTTCTTCGCGGAGGTGCGCCCCGCGTCAGGCGATGCCAAGCCGGTGGCGTTGCGGTGGCGAGTGCGGGAAGCCTTGAGCGTTAGTTTATTTCAGAATGAGCAACTGATCGCAGAGGGGTTATCTCCTTCGGGCGATCGCACTCTCGAAATCACCCAAACCACGACATTCAAGATTGTGGCGGACTATGGCAATGGGGAGATAGTAGAACAAGTCGAAACGGCTCAGGTGTACGGAACAGGAACACCAAAACCGCCCAATGGCCATGACACGATCACCCCACCGCCCCTATTCGAGACCAAGCCGGAGCGATTTGAGTTGAGTGGAACGCCCCAAGGGGTTTTGGCACAACTGCGCGATCGCGCCTCTGACGACAAAATTAAAGCCATCAAGGAATTGAAGATCACGGTAGATACTCCCCTCGATTATTTACGGTTGATGACGGCGGCTTCTTTGTTGGCGCGATTGAAGCCTGATATTGATCAGTTAGTGACGGTGCAGGCTGGAGGACAATTTTTGCGGCTGGAATATCAGGGCGATCAGCGAGGGTTTTCGACCACGGCGAATGTGGTTAAGAATTTTCTGAATCAGAAGAATTCCACTGGAACGGTGCGCCTAAGCTATCGTTTTGAATTTGACACACCAATTGAGCCAGCCGGAAACGAAATCTCTCAAATTGAGCAGGGATTAACCCGGAATCCGGTCGATCGGTTGATTTTGGCTGTCGTAGTGGAGTATTAGATAATGTTTTGACCTAAAGTAGTGCGAGCATCTTGCTCGCTGTGGGGATTG
>NZ_KV878782.1:38790-42058 GCF_001890765.1 Spirulina major PCC 6313
TCTATTCCCAGCGGGCAAGATGCCCGCACTACAAAAAATTGATGTGAATGGAGTGGGAGCATCCTGCTCCCTTCTTAACCATTAAACTGCTCCCTACCTTTAACCATTAAACTGCTCCCTACCTTTCTTCATTGATTCCCAGCGGGCAAGATGCCCGCACTACTCAGGCAGATTCAATTTCAATTGACCCTCATCCCCTAAGTTTAGCTCTAGCTGCTCAACCACAACCTTCGCCTTAATCTCCTCCATCCCTAGCCAAATATTGAGCAGGGTTTGATATTCCGGGGTGCTTTGGGGCAGAACTCGGAAGGCCACTTCTAGGGTTTTGATGAAATAGTCATTTTCGAGCAGGCCGGTATTTTTCAGGAAGCGGCGCAGAATCTGTAAATTCTCTTCTTCGTCGTAAATTGCGATCGCAGCCATCAAGCCATCTACCAAATATTGCCCCGAAAAGTCCTCATCGTTGACGGCAAAGGCGCGTTTTTTCTGGCGTTGGGCGGGGGTGAGGAGTTTACAAGTGCCGCTGGTGGAGCTAATCAGTTTGAAGGTTTTGGCGAGGTCGTTGACGTTAAACCCACCGATCGCCAGGGCGAGTTGTCGTGCTTCATCAAAGGGGAATTCGCGGGCGGCGAAGGCATCCCAGGCGAGTAAATACCATTGGGTGAGGGCATCAAACCCGGCGGTGTCGGTTTTAACGAGGGTATCAAAGCGGTAGTTGGCGATCGCTTTCCTTGCCTCTGTAAATGCCTGTTCGGGTCGCACGGTCGCGCCGCTACTGTCTAACACGGGCCAAGCGCGGCTAAAGATGTTCAGGGCAGGGCCAAAGGCGCTTAAATACAGGTCGATTCCGGCTCCGGCGGTGATGCCCTGGGCGGTTTCGGTTTGGAGGGCGGTTTCGAGTTCGGGGGCGCGGGTGAGGACGGCGTTACGCACTTCGATTTTCACTTCGTCCCACCAAGCTTGGGGCGCGTCGGGGTCGCGTTTGCGGCAGACGAGGAGGACGGTACTGGAGACGCTGTTTTTCTTGGCTTGGTGGAGGTTCTGGGGGTTTTCGGTGTTCACTGCCCAGCTTGCGGTAATCTCAAATCCGGCTTCGATCAAGGATTGAGCCAGCACATCCCACGCGCCGGAGTCTTTATGGTTAAACTGCACGGTCATCACGCCGTTTTCTTTCAGGACGCGGTGATATTCACTGAAAGCCATTTCCATTTTGGCTTCATAGTCTTGGTTGGCGAGTTGTTCGGGGCTGTCTCCCATGCCTCGAAACCGCGACGGATTCGCAACGGCTTCGCGGTCTTTGTCGGTGAGGTCGGTTAGATAAAGATCAGGGAAAACATCACCTAAAATCCGTTTTTGCCACACATAAAAGAAGTCGGAAAGTTCGGCATATTGAATGGTTGCGTAATAGGGCGGATCGGTGACAATGCTATCAATACTTTGATCGTCTAAATGAAAGAGGCTATCAGCGGAAGCGTTTTCAATGTGAAGAGTTTTTTCGGTATGCTGTTCAATTCCTTTAAGCTTTGATGAATTGTTTTTTGTACCGAGTAAATCACAAAGTCCCTGATATTCATTAGAAACTGGATCAGCACATCCTCGCCATAACTCTTTATTTCCTGAAATTTCTGGATAATTCCAAGTTAAATTTAAAGCGTGTTGTGTTGATGCTCTTTCAACAGATGATCTCGATGTATGCCAAATTGATAATCTACAATTTCTGTCAACACAACGATCTAAAACTAAGGCTAAATAAGTAGCGATCGCACCCACCTTCTCCGGCTCATACTCAACCTGTAGCCGTTCCTTCACCTCATTGATAATCTCTACATACGTCACTAACGTTAACAACTGACGCGGATTAAAAAACTTATGCCAGTGTGTTAATCCATACTCTGGTAATGATTGACGTTCATGCGTTTCATGAGCATATTGAAGTTCAATATTAGGGATAGTTTCTAAAGAGGATATATTATTTAATTTTTGTGTTATCTTTTCGCTTGCACTTTGATAAGCTGCTAAATCCGATGAATTTGGGTTTCTAAAAGACAAAGATGATTTATTTTTTTTATAAGCCACAGCATAAAGTTGATGTCCTAATTCATCACTTGAGCCTTGTTTTTTAATAATATTGCCCTCAATAACACCATCACAATTCGGGCATTTTCCAACCCCTCGACTCAAAGTATTAAAATCACTCGGATCAAAATCGCCCTCTGGTGTTTGAATCGTCGATCCTTTTCCTTTGGGGCCTTTAATTAACTCAAAATCAACCCGCTTTTCTGCTGGGTTTGGAATCGGTTTAACCGCATACCAATCTGCTGTAACTGTTCGCGCTTGACCCTTGCCCGCATAATTACTCGTTTTACTCAGCCACCAATTCGGACTCAACGGCACAACCGAGCCACAACTCGGACAATCCACCGTATGCGCCCAGAGATAATTCTGAACCGTTTCCCCCTCACCCACAGGGAAAAACTCCGCCAAACGTTGCTCCGCCTCATCCCCCACCCACTTCACCCAGCGGTCAATATCCACCTGAAGATCCGCGCCGAACTGGAGCGGAAACTCCATCGCTGCCTTCATCGTCACCACCGCCACCGGATTCAGGTCGCTCGCAAACACCCGGAACCCATACCGCGCCGCCTCAAACGGAATCGACCCGCCCCCCGCAAACGCATCCAACACCGCCGGAACATCCCCCCACAACTCCTCACAGAGCGCGTGAACCTTCTGGATGCGGAGCGCACCCGGCGGCGTTTTGTAGAGCCGCAAATCCGGGTCAGGCTTCAACCCCTCCCGCTCCGGGCGTAACCCCAGCAAATATTCAAACTCCTCCATCGTCACCGTATCCGGCAACACCGAAGCCAACACACTCGCCCGACTAAACGACAACGGCTTCCGCGAATACCACCGATGCAGCCCCTTAAACGGGTTCCCCCCATGCTCGTAATACACCTGCTCATTCAAGAGCTTCACCGGAAACTGTTTCTCGATAAACACCGCAGGACGAGAACCCATAGGACAACTGAGGTTGAAAAGACAATCCTTCCAATGTACCGCCCTTGTTTAGCGCGGCCAAGCTCCCCAGCGATCGCTTCAAAGGATGAAGGAAGTTTTAAAGGATGAAGGATGAAATTAGAAGGCAGAATTTTGAGATTGAGAAAAAAGTAACTCTTTCTTCTTTTCCCATTCATCCTTCTGCCTTCAAAAGCGTTTCCAATCAATGAGGGTCTCCAGCGAGTGGAGACGTAGTGCGGGCATCTTGCCC
>NZ_KV878782.1:42158-55413 GCF_001890765.1 Spirulina major PCC 6313
GTTTTGGCGGCGCTGAAATTCTTACACAGTTTCCAATCAATTAGGGTCTCCAGCGAGTGGAGACCCCCCGTTGGTGCCGTCGAACAGGTTGCGGATACGCGCATGGGTTTCCAATCAATTAGGGTCTCCAGCGAGTGGAGACTCAAATCGACCCCCGCCCTGCAAGCCTCCAATCTCAAATCGAGTTTCCAATCAATTAGGGTCTCCAGCGAGTGGAGACATTTAACAAAAGGAGAAAATCATGACTATCACAATTAGTTTCGAATCAATTAGGGTCTCCAGCGAGTGGAGACCGAGATTGAATTTGATCATTGTTTTTCGAGTCCTTAAAGTTTCCAATCAATTAGGGTCTCCAGCGAGTGGAGACCCCTCCATTTTAAGGGCAGTGGGGGCCAAGGTTCCAGGGGGCAAGATCGACGGGTCGCGAAAAAAGAGCGATCGCTCGCCCCAAAAGTCCGAAAAAAACGGCTGAAACCCTTGCCCCATCAGACATCGAACCCTTTAACGAAAAAATCAACCATTCAGCCATTTTCAGAACCCGTCGCTAAACAATCGTCGAACCCGGCAACGTCGCCACCGGAACCCCACCCCACACCTCCACCTGACCCAACGTATGCCCCGACACCACATAAAACCGAATCGAATCCTCCTCCAGATTAACCCGCCGCCTCAGCCGCCCCTTCAACTCCGCGAACAGAGGAGACGGCAACACACATTCAAACACCGACCACTGCACCCGCCGCCCATAGCCCTCCAACAACGCCGCCACCCGCCGCCGCCGCCGATTTGAGGGGATGTCATAGGTCACCACATAGAGCAACATCAGCGGATGCGATAGGGACTGTACCCCTGGCTGGGATGGTAGACAAACTGCTTAAACTGCCGGACTTGGCGCGAGAGTAAATCCCAACGGGGTTCGCCATCACTGAGCCGCTCCTCCATACGCTGGAGCAGCGATCGCAAAAACGTCCGTCGCCCCGTTGCCCCCAAAAAACAGCCCCCATCACGATAGTCAAAATCCTCAGATGTGACCATGCGACCGTTCACCACCTGCAACACCAACGAATCCACAATCGGGGCGCGGAACTCCTCGATCAGGTCGCTGGCGAGGGCGGCATGGCGATCGCTACCAGAGTGCAGACAACCCGCATAGGGATCAAGCCCTTGGAGTTCGATCAGGGTGAGGAGGTGATTCCATACCACCATATAGCCGAAACTGAGGAGGGCATTCACCGGGTTCCGGGGCGGACGGCGCGATCGCGCCAGAAACGCAAACTCCGAGCCTTGAAGACATTGCCCAAACGCCGCAAAATACGACCCCGCCGCTGCCCCCTCGTAGCCCATAATCTGCGCCGCCGAAGTCGCCGTACTCACCTGATCCGCCAGATAGGCCAGGGTTTGAATCGCCAAGTCTAAATCCAGCGATCGCCGCCGCTGCTGTCGAAGGAGGAGAGTGCGACAGTTGGCGAGTTTGGCCTGAGCGATCGCCCGCGCCACCTGGAGCCGCTCCGATTCCGTCAAGGCCTGTTGTTGGCGAGCCAAAGCCCGATAGCCCCGCTGGAGGGCCAGAGTGCGGCCATAGCAATAGCCCAACCGCGAAAGATAGACGATGGGAATATCTCGCGACAGACAGGCGCGGATGGCTTGGGTCGTCACTTGGGACTGGCCAAAAATCAACACCTGCTCCAGAAGGGGGAGCGGCACAGTGGTGATCACGGCTCCTTGGGTGGCGACGATCAGGGTTTCTTGGGTGAGCGTCACCGTGCAACCCTGCTGAGAAACGTAGAGCGATCGCATCTAATTGGACGGGGGGCGCGATCGGTCTACCGAGTCGAGGGCCGAGGGAGCCGAAAATCGCCCCGACGGACTACGAGCCGGGCCCAGCCAACGCACCACCCCATCGGCGGCAATCCCCACCACCAGCGTCGATGCGGTGATGAGGGCGGTATTCGTGATCACCGCTGCTAACCCCAGCGGCGCGATTAACAACAAAGTGAGGGTAATGGCTCCATTCACCCCCGCGACAACACAATTACGGACAACGGCCCCACGCATAGATAACCACATTATTAGCGATCGTGAAAAACTGCTCCTTGACCATAACGAGACTCTCGCGATCGAAACTATCAAATGCTGCTATTTTTGAAATCCCTTAAAGCCTTGCAAAATTAAGGATAAAGCCAAATAATTAAATAGAATTTTTTAAAGCAGACCGTAACGTTTCGCCAAATCATGGGCCAGTTGACGATGCCGCTCCACCAATAACTCCGGCGCTAATACCTGGGCGTGGCTGGCATAACGTTGCACCCAAATGCCAAACTCATCCAACGAGCGAGGCGGTAACGACACCTCATAATCCAAATGTTGCCGCCGCGCATCCCATCGCATCACCTGCCGGGGATGGCGTGTTTCCCCCTCCGCAATGAACGCCGCCACCGGCGGAAAAAATCGCACCCTTGCCCGCTCCAGATCCAAGGTCCCCGCCAGTTCCGCCCGCTGCTCGTCCCGGTTTCCCAACTTCAGCCCCCACCCATTAGCCAACAACTGATAGACCCCTTCGAGGCTTTGGGCTTGGGCGGCAATGCCTCGACTGTTGAACGTGAGCGCCTGGCAATAGTTGCCGAGGCGATCCATGCGGGTGATCCTTAAACAGCCATCCTCACAGGTTTCATAGACCAAATACCAAGCGATATCGTAGTAGAGCAGTTGTAGCGGCCAGATGGCGATCATCCCCACTTGATTGCCTTGGTAGCGATCCACTCGTTGGGAAATTTCGATCGCTTGACCGTGAGCGATCGCTTCCTCCAGTCCAGCAATCTGATGAAACAGCGTCTCACGCATCGCCCCTCGTGCCATCATTTCAGCGGGGTCTGTCCAATGGATCGCCCGGTTAAAAATTTGGCGCACCGGATAGGACAGGGGCAGATCCCGCGCAAACTGAAACCCCCGCAGGCGTTGGGCAAGGGTGTGATACATCTGGCGGATCGTCGGGTCGCCTTGGTTTTGGGCTTGGGAGTGGAGAGCATCCAGCGCCGCTTTCAACTCCGGTTTACGCATCACCCCCGTACCGAGGTAATAGCCCCAGCGATACATCCGCCGCTCCAAAATCCCCCACTCGCGCAGATAGCCCAAGTCCTTATTCAAGGTGGCCACAGATGGATAGTGTTCCGGCCAGGTGTAGCCTTGTTCGGTGGCCACTTGACGGAGGCGATCGCGCAGGGGCGCGATCGCAGTGTGACGGGTGCGATTCGCGTTAGCGTGCCCATCGTGTGACGGTTCCGGTTGACCCACACCGGGATAGTCCAACAATGTCCGGATCAAAAGAAGCAGCCGCGTGAAGGCTTTCGATTTAGCGTAGGGATGGGGCAAGTTAGGGAGCTAGAGCTTTTTCCAGATGGTGATGAATGACGGGTAACAGTGCGCCATTCTGAAATGTACCAAAGTTCTGCTCTGCCAGTAAATTCAAACACCGCAACAGCCGCGCCTCCCACTCTTCCCCATTCCCCACCGACCACGCCTGACACAAGACTTTTTCAGAAATCCCCCCTAAATAATGGGACAGTTGATTACGGCGATCATCCGCATTCAACCACCCCCGAAAATCAGGATCATCAAACACCTCCGGCGCAGCACATTCTAAAATTTTCAGATTCATCCAGCGGGCTAAGTTTTGCCATGGGTTTGTGCCACTTTTAAAGTGTTCTTTCAGATCTGGAAATTGTCGAGCGATCGAAATATTAACCTGATCATAAGCAAACTCATCCTTACCGTCTTTAATATGCTCAGAACAATGCTGCTTCACCCATTCAAATAGCAGCCCTTCCACCGCTCGAAAACTATGCAGCATGGCTTCAGTGCTGTTTCCCTGTTTGAGGCGCACCACGGCGGTACAACCCTGCTCATAAGCTTGCCACCAATAGGTTTTTGTTTGATTTTTCTGGGATTTATCGAGCTTGAATTCAGCTTGTTCGTAAAAAGCTTGAAACTGACCCTGATTCCAGGTTTTGCACGCTTTGAGGAGTGCGATCGCTGTCTCGTCAATGGTTAAATCACACTGCGCTACCAAATCCAGCGCCCCACTGTAGTTATATTCCGCCACCAATTGCCGCAACTTCTGCCGATCAAACTCCTGCCGCAACACCGTCACATCGGTTTCAAATACCCGCTCTTGTCCAGGCCGTAACTTCTTCGGATTTCGCACTTGCCACACTCGCCCCTGAGTCGCATAGCCTGCCGCTTGCAACATACTGAGGGCAGATTTCATCGCGGGTGTGCCAGAAGAGGCATTAAATTCGATGCGTTGGCGCAGCCTCTCCTTCGGAGAATCGCCCTCCGTGAACTGTGTTTTGACAATTTTCAATCCCCGCCGCGCTTCTTGGGCTGCGGCCAGTAAATCCGTGGGGTCTTCCGACAGTGCTGCACTGGTGGGAATCAGTTCCACTTCAAACTGTTTTAACTCGGCTTCTGTGGCAATCCAATCGCGGGTGTCTTCGGCTCCCTTTTGGGTTTCTGTGGTGTACAGTAACACCACTTTTTTGATCTCAATCTGTCGCGCTACTAATTCCCGCAGTAAGGTCATAATCGACCCTTCCGCATCTGTTGGCCCAGAGATCGGATCTTGATTCCCCACAAACGATAATAAGATACTAGCCATGATTTTAAGGTTTAGTTACTTTTTTTATCGAAAGGAAAAATTTTTATGAATTTTTCAGAATTTACTTTCAGTTGTTTTAGATAACGAAGACGAACATTACCACCTTTTACTTTGACTGCACCAAACACAGTAACCACTTGATAATCCTTAAAATTCGCAATCCATACAGGTGAAGGTTCTGATGTTTGACCTGTATAGCCACAGAGTTGTTGATTATATTTTTTTACTGATTTTTGAGGATTATGGGTTTCAGAATGAAGCTCATCTAAAGCATAGGGTTTGTTTGTCTTTGACTCTCCACTGACTAGAACAATATAACAATCTCGATCCACAGCATTGAGCCATTGTTTTTCGGAGACATCGGGCATTGATTGTAAATTTCTAGAATCAATGATAGTGCTACTTAGTGTCCCAAGGCAGGCGTACAATTCACGCAATGCTTTTTTAAAATTCTGTTCAAATTTTTCAATTGTCTTAGGAGATTTACTGAACTCATCATTGGTATTCATCTCAAATGATGTGAATGTTGAACCGCGATATCGTGGATTACTTGTTCTTTCATGTTTTGGTCGTCGTGCGCCTTGGCCAACCCCGCCCAAATTAAACATGAGCCAAGTTAAATGTTTAGCCAGACTTTCAACAACTGCTCGTTTTGTTTCAGGAATAGCTGTAGACAAAGACAGCTTTAAAATACCCTCTTGTTTACCACATTTATTTTGATTGGATTGAGTTTGATCAGACTTCTTATTAGACCTGAAGGCTTTTTGAACATCTTCCTTATTGACAATGTTAACTTGTAAATAACCATGTTTTGCTTTAGGTTGAATGCCGCCAAAAATTTCAGCCTCTAGAGTTTGTACATCGTTGGTTGGTAAGACTCCTAGCGCAAAGGTTCGGAACCAATACCGCAACATGGATTTAAATGCGATTGGACGAACTTCTGCATTCGCTTTTCCACGCATTTCTAAATTTCCCTTATTATTGATTTTCCACCCTGTAAAAGCTTGATAACCGTGGATGAGTTGACCCTCAATACTGAAATCAACGGATAAAAATGGTGGTTTTTTGGGTTTCTGATTGGGTTTAAGCAGTTGACCATAACCCGAATTTACTTGGGAACCAATGCCAGAGGATAACCCATCGATTAGCCAGTTTTTAACCTTTTCTAGTTTTTCAGAGTCGCACCCAATACTACTAGGGCGAAACCCGATTAAAAAAGTAGGTTTTTCGAGGGATAAAAACGTGTTGGGATTGGGTTCATACTTTAGTTGATCGCCGTCCCATTTCCAAATTGCGTTGGCCATATCCATCGCTAACCCCCCCGCTTTGCTCGGCAGCGGATAGGCATCAAGGAACGTCACCGCCCCCATAGAATTTTCGCGATTCTTGGGGTCGTCATTGGGGTTCAAATGGCCAAAATAGGGAGCAACGGCGCGATCGGCTTTCGCCCAAAGATCTTTGGCTCGGAGGTAATCACGCTCATTCTCTTCTTTCGTTGCTGTTTTCACCCGCTCCCACTCCGAAACCTTCGCCAACTTTTCCCGAATCGCCTGATTCCGCGCCACCCCCCGCAACGTCGCCGAAGGAATATAGGGCATTCCCAAGGCATCAAAGGCCGGTAACAGCATACTTTCCGGGCCACGATGTCCCCCCACCCGAATCCGCCACGGACAAGAGACCTCAAAGGTGTTACCGCTGCCCGCGATTAATTGGGTGCGATCGCACAGTTTTTTCAACCGTTTGTGATAGTCTGCCTTATTTGTGGCTTCGTGCAAGATTTGAGTTTTCGTTTCGTTTTTGTAGCGATCGCCATGATCGAGGCTATCTAAAGCCCGCATCCAGCGTAAATACTCCACAAAGCTCGCGGCTGGATCGGGATTAGGTAGGTTATTTGGATTTAACCAGGGTGATGGTTCAGGCATAATAATATGGAAGAATTTACAGTGTTTTCTGGATTTTTGTGTTTAGCCTTATTGAGAGCCGCTAATATCGGAATAAACCGCATTCGCCCAAAATCCAAACTCATTTGCTAACTCAATTGCTAATCCAGTTAATCCCAAGTATTCATTGGCACTTAAGTTAATTAGAGTTTGAATTGGATTTTCATCAACTAAATCTGTATGACTAGAAATGATGTTTAGTTTTTCAAAAAAAGCAACTACAACTTCTTTTCTGCCCTCTTGATTTAATGCTTTTTCTTCCGCTTTTAATCGGATCAGTCCCCAGGTTGAAATATAGGTATAAAGCTCCTGAGCTTGATTTTTTTGGTCTTTCCGGCGAGAATCATTATTACTTTGTTGAGTGCTTAACTGATTCAGGGCTTCAAAGGCATGTTTGTTGAGGGTGCGCGGGTCGAATGTAGGCATGATTTCTCCAGATTAGTCAAGATTATGTGAAGTTTTGGACGAAGCCGCGGCCTAGACTTTCTTGGCCGCCAATTTGTAAAACAGATTCATTGCTGAACACTTCTTTGAGCTTTGCTTCAGAGTCTTGGCCGGTCTTGTTAGATTGCGACGTTAAACCCCAAGAAAAATACATTAAGGTGTCGGGGGGGATTGCCTCTTCATAGCGAAATGCACCAGCTTCTACACTTTTATGGGCATCAAGTTTAATTTTGACTTGTCGCCAGAGACCCATTTGAATGATTGTGGCGCAGTGTTGATCTTCTAAAACTAAGACCCGATCAATCTCTTGGTTGTCTGCACCGGGAACTACATCTTCCCAGTTGTCCCATTTTGTTAATTCTTCACGTTTAAAGATGGCATCTTTGAGATAAATCTGAGCAGCGCGATCGCTGAAACTACAAAAATAAGGCTGAACATCAATTTTTTTGCCTGCCAAGCGGGCGTAGCGTTTCAGCAATAGCGGACAACTAATCCACACCACGCCATGACTCAAGGACGGAATCGGTAGCCACAAAATTGAACCGTCACCAATCCAGATATCACCTTGGGTGAGACCTTCCCCGCTAGAGGGTTTGCCGTTTTCTAATTCGTTGCCAAAGAGTTGTTCGCGCTGGGTTTTGTCGGTTTGGCTGGAACGGAGTTTGCCGCGAATGGTGCTCGATGGAATGTAGGGGAAATTGGTGTGGGATTCGCGGGCGATGCCGAGGAGGTTGCCCTCTTGGGTGGTGCCGCCGGTATGGAGCGGCGCAAGGAGATAGAGATGTTGGAGATTAATCTGCATGGATGGTTTAGGTAAAGGTGCGTCAATCAATTGGGTGCTCCGTTAAGAGCGGTGGGGGAGCCAAAGCAGTTCGGTGTAGCCGAGTTTGCGCCGTCGGTGGGCGAGGTTGGGGCTGGGGGTGTTTTGGTGGAGGGGGGCGGGATGGTTGAGGTAGTATTGCGTGCCAGCGGGGGCGGCGAAGACTTGGGGGGCGGGGATGCTGTTGCCGGGGTTTTTGTGATGATCGCGGATTCGGCCACTAATCGGGGTGGGTTGACCCGTGGCGACGCTGACGAGGGGCCCGGACTCATGGGTGAGTTTCCACTCCCAGGGCCAAGCGCGACAGGTGGCGCGGATTTTGCCGTTGGGCTGTTTTTGGGGATATTCAAAAACGCCGGGGGTGGCGAGATAGGCGATCGCTCTTCCCTGCTCCCGTGCCAAGGTGGTGAAATTTTCCGCCGATTGGGTTTGGATTGCCTGCCACGGATCATCCAGGGCGGGACAGCGTTGCAAGAGGGCGCGATGGCCTTCGCCGCCGAGACGCAGGGTTAGGGGGGTGGGGAGTTGCTGGTTGAGGGCGATCGCTAAACTCCAGCCCGATCGTAATCGCACGGCTTTTTCAATGAAGTAGCCATCGGCGGTTTCCACTTGGCGGCTCCCGGCTTGGATTTTGTTGTGGGGGCGGATTTCCACGTCCCACGGTTGTTCGGGTTCACCGGGAAGACACTTGAAATCGTCCGGGGTGAGGGGGTGGGTGTTGAGGTAGTGCAGGAGGGTGGAATAGGGGAGATAGCGGCGATATTGGCGGTTGGTTTTGGCGCGATCGCCATTGTCATCGGAGGGGCGATCGCCGGAAAACACCAACGGGCTAGGCTGCTGAGGATTGTAGATCGAATAGCGGAGGGGATGCCCACGCTCCTGCCAGGGCAACGGAACGAGGGGCGATCCCTCGGTAAAACCGAGGGGGCTGGGGAAATAAAGAGTTTCGGCATCGCGACAGAGAAACGGCCCGGTGATTTGCATGGATGCAGAAGCGGCTACAGGATCAAGGGCGGCCAAAATTGCGCCTAAAATCGTGTAGCCGTGGGGCGGAAAGACCCCTTGGGCCCAAGCCCGTTCGCCGGGGCTGAAGGGTTTCGCATCCCGAAACAGCAGGACATCAAAGGGGGTGATCGTATACCAGTGGAGTGTTTGGGTCATCGGTTTCAGGCTGAAAAAGGGGGCAAGGCAGTCAATCACAGAGGCAAGGGGCTTAAGCCCCTGGTTAGCTGTAGCGGATCGCTCGGTTGCGCTGCATGAAGGCGGCGAGTTTGCACCCGGCTCGGAGTTGTCGATTGATACCGGGGGAAGTGTTGGTGCGCCAGGTTGAATCGATCCAGGTTTGGAAGGCGGTGATCAAGGCTTTCTGATCCTCAGGATCGAGGGCTTTCAACTGTTCACGCCGATCGCAGAATCCCTGCACCCAAGGCGCGATCGCACCCTCGATCGGGATCGGGTGTTGTTCTAGGGTTTGGGCGGCTTGTTCAAAGAGCGACGGATCTAGATCGAATGTCAGCAGAGCTTGCCACTGCTTGAAGGTGTCAAACGTGCTCGTGGTGGTGAGGCTGTTGCCGTTGCTGTAGAGAACGCGGGTTTGAATCGCATCTTTGGGCATGATGTCGCCTTTCTCGTTGGTGTAGCAATGCTCTTTTGCGCCTTCCTCGGCCGCCCAGAGGTTTTCGAGGGCGATCGCCAACGGTACCGACTGATGGGCGATCACCACCCCAAAACTAATCGTCGCCTTGCCGCCCAAGGTAAACAGGGGTCGCTGGGAGATGCCCAGCGGACAGTCTTGTTTAGCATCCCAACGCCAATAATCCCCAGAGTTATCAAACTCCTCACCGGGATCAGCATCACCGCGAAAACATTGCCGCACATCCCACAGCCAATCATCCCACTCCCATAAGTTTGTATAGGCCAGCACATCATCGCCGCCGCCGTAAATTAAGCGGCCCGCGTAGCGCGTTTCCGTCAGGTAGGGCAGGAGTTGGTTAGAAAAATCCAGCAGAGCGCGGGACAGGGCCGCATGGGTCGCAGGGCCCATCCGTTTGTTTTCTTGGCTGAATTGGTCAAAGGGTTCACGGAGTCGATCCGGTAGATTGTCGAGTTTGTCGCTTAGAGCGTCGGGAAAATAGTCTTTGTAGGGTTCCATTTTGCTACCCTTCAGCCAACTGCTCATGTTGTCGCCATCGCCCGCGGCCAGAACATACCAATCCGTGGGGTTTTGGCCGGCGGGGAAGGTGGTTTGGATGGCGGTGCGGAGTTTTTGGAGTTCTGCGGTTTTCTGCTCCGGATCGCTGCTTTCAAAGTCTTCAATCAACCAGCCCGCATTGATTAGACGCGGATGGGGGAGATTGGGGTGATTTTGATGCACCCAGGGAATGCCCCAGGTGTAATCCCCTTTTGAGGTTTGAGTCCAAGGGAAATCACGCTGAATCTGATCGCAGGCTCGCTGATACGCAGCCATGCAATCTGTAGAATTCTGCTCTAACTGAGTTTTCAGCCAGCCCACCACTCCGGCATTGAGGTCTGGGTAGTAAAATTCATCTTTTTGAATTTTGCCGGGTAAGAGGTCTTTTTTGAGGATGCGACTCAGGCCGCGCTTGACGACTTCCGTAGCATTGAGGGCTTCGATGCCGTCGAAGAGGCCGAAACCCTGCGATCGCACCCAATCTCGTTGGGTCTCCCCCTCTGTCACCCAATCCTCGCCGCCATGCACCACCGGCCCGATCCCCGAAATCGTCGATCGCGGCCCGAAGGCCGTGGGTACTGTCCAATTTCGCGCATTTTTCACCGCTGCCAATTGGGCCCGCAGTTGGTCGAACATATAGCCCCACCACGATCCCACATTCAGGTTAGAAAGTTGGGGGGATGAATCCTGATCGTCCGAGTTTTGGTGCTTAGCATCCTCTGAGAGAGTGGAATAGATCGCAGCTAAAAACTGCACTTCGTGAGTGGTCAGAAGAGCGTCCTTGGGTTGCGCGATCGCATTTTGAAAATCTCGCCAAGTTTCATAGGCAGTGGAGTCGGTTTCTGAGTCTTGGGGTGGGGCTTGGTGAAGTTCGGCTTCCGGATGACCGATGGGCGTGGCAATCCAGTAGGTTTGCCATTGGGATTTTAGCCAACCGTGCCAGGTGGTGGGGTTGAGGTCTTTGATCCAACGGTCGTTGTTGCCCTGGAGATCCTGGAGAACGCGATCGCCCACCCGTTGCCACTCCTGTTTCAATGCACTGTCGGCCTGTTGCATCGCCGATCGCACCGGGTTTTTGCCCTCTGGTGTGCCATTGTCCGGCAGAATGCAGGTGATCACATTGGGAAACCCAGCGGTGAGGAGGGCGCGATCGCTCGGTTCGGCAATCCACTTGCTAAACTCCGGGTATTTTTCCAACAACCACCCATCAATCAAGGGCTGCTCATACAGGCAGGGATAGACAAAAATATCCGGCCCATATTTCCACGCCAACTCCCAACAGACCCGCGCCGACAGATAATGCAGCACCCACGACCCCGCCCAAAAATCCCGCATTTTCCGACTCGCCTTAATCAACTCCTGCACGGGCGAAAAGGTGAACGCCACCAAATGCGGGTAGGACTGGGGATAGGCCGCATCGGCTTGACGCTGCACGCCTTTTTCTTGGGGGGGATACTGTGCCGGGTCGCGGTGATATCCGGCCAAGGCTCCAGCGATCGCGCTGGTGGTGCTGGTGTGGCTCCAGAGGGAGGCATCGGGAAGCCGCGTTTCTGCCGGGAGCAGGGGCAGCATCGTTTCTGGATGCTCATCACTCAACGCTTTCGACAGGGCGACGGGATAGCACCGCCACAGCCACCAATAGACTTGGCGCGGATCGTCCCAATCTTTCACCGTCTCTAAAACCAATTCTTCTCTTTCCTGAAGCCACTGGGCGCGATCGCCCCTGATTACGGGGTCGTGCCATTGACTGAGTTTGAGCCGTTGGGATGCGCCGGAGAGGAGGTGACGGATTTCCAGGCCGTCTGCGTCGTAGTCGATCGCTGTTTCACTGGGGAGACGGCCGAGGGTGGCGCGATCGCTTGCCGAGGCGATCACATCACACAGTCCCACATGATCCAGCCATTGCCGTGATTGATGGGTGGTGACGGTTCCGTGATCTTTCGGGGAATGCCAGCCGTCCATACAGGCGAGCCGTTGCCACTGGCCTTCACCACCGCGTCCGGTGTTGTTGTGGAGTCCTTTCAGGGCAGGATCATGGAGTAGCCCCCAGATTTTGGCTTGCCAATAGGATGTGTAGTAGTGCGGCATGGTGGTTTAGGCGGAAGGATTGGGCAGCGTGACAGATTGCGGCCTCTGAGGAGTTATCAGGGCGCGATCGCTCTTTTATGCAGGATTTAATAAATGTTGAGCTTTAGCGTTTTTTCTCAAGATTGCGGGATGAATCTTGACGGGGGGGCGGCGCAGCGGGGGGCATCTGTCGTTTTTGTTTGGCAACGAGGGTTTGAGCAAAGGCGCGGACGTTGGCCATTTCGGATTCTTTAAAGAAGAGAATCAAGGTTTGGCGACCGGAATAGACAATCAACCAGCGTTGTTTAATCAGGAAAAACGCAACGATGAATATAACCCCAAACAACATCACAGATTCCCACACTGTCGCGACCAAGAGGATGCCCAGACCTGTCCAAAGGAGCGACCAAATCCGCCCGTCTGTGACTTCGACGGACTCAATCCGCTCGCATTTAATCAATATCTCTTTGGTTTCGAGTCCCCAGGCGAGTTTTGTCTGAGCGCGGAGGTGGTCATCAATGACCCGTAGCGAAATCTGCCCCCCTACCGGCGAAACGAATGCTCCTGCGATTTTGCCGGGTTGGCCGCTGATTTCTTGGACGGTACGCTGTGCCATTTGCTCTCTACATTGAGTTGCCTTTCCCAGAATACGGAAACGATCGCGCCTTAATCCACAAAATCATTCTATTTCTTAAGTTTTGGGGGGTTGCTGGCTGGGGCGGCAATTGGGGCGGTTTTGGGATGGGTTCAAAAATAGAGGATTGATTTTGGGGAGGTGCGATCGCTGTTTCGGGCGGGATGGTAGGGTGATGGGGTTGAGGATGTGGAGTTTGCGACGGGAACTTCATCCTTTAAAACTGTCTCCACTCGCTAGAATATTGACGTGAATGGAGTGGGAGCATCTTGCTCCCTTCTTAATTTATTCCTAGCTAGAATATTGACGTGAATGGAGTGGGAGCATCTTGCTCCCTTCTTAATTTATTCCTAGCTAGAATATTGACGTGAATGGAGTGGGAGCATCCTGCTCCCTTCTTAATTTATTCCTAGCTAGAATATTGACGTGAATGGAGTGGGAGCATCCTGCTCCCTTCTTAATTTATTCCCAGCTAGAATATTGACGTGAATGGAGTGGGAGCATC
>NZ_KV878783.1:0-645 GCF_001890765.1 Spirulina major PCC 6313
TCAGGTTGTTGCATCAGCTCTCGGGCCAAGCTGTTGACTCCCTGCGACAGGCTACGCTGGCGTTGACGAAGTTAGTGGGCTTTGCTCCTTCTCGAAGGCAACCACTGCCAGGGGTCAAAGTCCTGGCTATTGCGATTGAACGTTTTTTCTTTGTTAAGCAGAGGGCTCAGGCTGTCTCCAAACCCCTACAGGATTAGGTCGTCGGGGGGGAGAGTTCCTCGATCATTAACGGGTTGCTCCAAGTCACCGCAGCTAGCACCAACCTCTACCAAACTGCCGCCATCTGATCCCGCGAATTTAACACGACCTTTGGATCGCCTCCCTTCAATTCAACTACCCCGTTGAATCATGGATTAATCATGACCTTCCAAGCCAGTTTAAACCGTTCTAAACTCCAAATTGGGCCACTAATCACCTGCTTGATCTGATCATATAAATGAGCGATCGCCTCATCTTCAATGTGATTATCACCCTGTTGAATTGATTCAATATATCCCTTTGGTATAGCCCGCTCAACATGTCCAATTCGCCACCCAAACTCATTCACCCAGGATAAAGATGTAAAGATGTGGGTGCATCTCAATTTGGCGATGAGTAGATATACTCATGCCAGCCACGGCATCCTAGAGAACTCTCCATTGAGAT
>NZ_KV878783.1:745-927 GCF_001890765.1 Spirulina major PCC 6313
TCGGTTCTGCTGCGCTCCAATTTGGGCAAATAGATTCCAAATCCCAGGATGACCATCGCCCAGGCAAACCACTAGTGTCCAGTCAACAATCAATTGACGGATAGAGATGTTGTAATTTCAGCCTGGCATCAGCCGTTGTAAATCGCCAATCAATCCATGTTTCCTGATGATTGCGCTCGTCT
>NZ_KV878783.1:909261-909997 GCF_001890765.1 Spirulina major PCC 6313
TAACGGTGCCATCCTGAAGCTCAGTAATAGTAGTTTTGTGTTTCAGTCCCCTTGGCGGGGATTTTGGGTTGGCGGGTTCGTCTATTTCATCAGTCCAGTTTGTCATTTCCTGTTTCAGTCCCCTTGGCGGGGATTTTGGGTTGGCGGGCTGGATGTCTTCGGGGTTTTGGTTGGCATCGATCCAGGGTTTCAGTCCCCTTGGCGGGGATTTTGGGTTGGCGGGTCCTCAGACGGGGACAGCCAGTAAGCGCAATCCTGTTTCAGTCCCCTTGGCGGGGATTTTGGGTTGGCGGGAGCCACCTATTGTCAAGCCCGCCCGTCCCGCTACGCGGGTTTCAGTCCCCTTGGCGGGGATTTTGGGTTGGCGGGCTCAAACACAATTCGCACAGGAGGGCCGTCGCCGTACTGGTTTCAGTCCCCTTGGCGGGGATTTTGGGTTGGCGGGTGAATGATATTCAAGATTTTGCTAATGCGCTGGGGGTTTCAGTCCCCTTGGCGGGGATTTTGGGTTGGCGGGCCCAATCGGTGGTATTGTGCCAACTTTCCAGCATGCACGTTTCAGTCCCCTTGGCGGGGATTTTGGGTTGGCGGGATTGAATTGCTTCCGATTCCCTTTGGAATTGGTAGAGACGTTTCAGTCCCCTTGGCGGGGATTTTGGGTTGGCGGGGATAGTGTAGAAACTGTCCAATTTGAAAAATGGTTTGTTTCAGTCCCCTTGGCGGGGATTTTGGGTTG
>NZ_KV878783.1:910097-1093513 GCF_001890765.1 Spirulina major PCC 6313
AGTGTTTCAGTCCCCTTGGCGGGGATTTTGGGTTGGCGGGTGAGTGAACATCGAGTTTTAATGAGTAGAATTACTCTGTAGTTTCAGTCCCCTTGGCGGGGATTTTGGGTTGGCGGGTCCCCATGGGGGTGATCATCACCGTGGTGAAATTTTTGTTTCAGTCCCCTTGGCGGGGATTTTGGGTTGGCGGGAACCGCATTGGTTAAGTAAGTTGGTTTTAGGAGATAGGTGTTTCAGTCCCCTTGGCGGGGATTTTGGGTTGGCGGGTTTCATTTTTTAAATCCTCATATTCAGATAGAAAGCGGTTTCAGTCCCCTTGGCGGGGATTTTGGGTTGGCGGGCTCCGCGCCCGGTAAGGCAACGGAGCAACTCAAAAAAAGTTTCAGTCCCCTTGGCGGGGATTTTGGGTTGGCGGGTGTCGGGATACACCCGCGCCCGCGCGATTGACTGCAGAGTTTCAGTCCCCTTGGCGGGGATTTTGGGTTGGCGGGAATGAGCCAGAAGCAAATGAACCCGGCAACGAAAGTTTCAGTCCCCTTGGCGGGGATTTTGGGTTGGCGGGACGGAAAACCCACAGCAGCAGCCGCAAACCGGTTTCAGTCCCCTTGGCGGGGATTTTGGGTTGGCGGGGCGGCACTGGGCAGAATAGACAAAAGGAAAACAAATGGTTTCAGTCCCCTTGGCGGGGATTTTGGGTTGGCGGGTCTGGGGGGGGGAGTAACCGGGGCGGTGGTCATCATCGGTTTCAGTCCCCTTGGCGGGGATTTTGGGTTGGCGGGCCCCCATTCCGTAATCCAGAATCGGTGAAATTGCAGTTTCAGTCCCCTTGGCGGGGATTTTGGGTTGGCGGGTTGCTGGGGCTTCAGCTTTTAAAATTTTGATCAGGTTTCAGTCCCCTTGGCGGGGATTTTGGGTTGGCGGGGGGCATCACCTTCAACGGCTCAGTAAGCGAAATCGCGTTTCAGTCCCCTTGGCGGGGATTTTGGGTTGGCGGGTTAAAGATCCATCGTGAATTGCAAAAGCTTGAAAGTTTCAGTCCCCTTGGCGGGGATTTTGGGTTGGCGGGAAGGAGAAGAAAACATTATTTAAAGCCCCCCAGAAAGTTTCAGTCCCCTTGGCGGGGATTTTGGGTTGGCGGGATGGTGACGATGACCCGGTAGAGTTGAGTGAAGAGTTTCAGTCCCCTTGGCGGGGATTTTGGGTTGGCGGGTCGGCTTCGGACTGGGTGTGGTCTATGACAGCGCTATGGGGTTTCAGTCCCCTTGGCGGGGATTTTGGGTTGGCGGGCCGATTTCCAGGGCTCGGTTGAAGTATATCTTGAAGTTTCAGTCCCCTTGGCGGGGATTTTGGGTTGGCGGGGTTGATCAGAAGGAATGCAACGAACTAAACCCAAATGTTTCAGTCCCCTTGGCGGGGATTTTGGGTTGGCGGGCACGATCCATAAATGATTGCCACCAGGGAAGAGGTTTCAGTCCCCTTGGCGGGGATTTTGGGTTGGCGGGTTCAAAAGGATTAGAGGCATAGAGCTTAAGGCCAGAATGTTTCAGTCCCCTTGGCGGGGATTTTGGGTTGGCGGGCTTAAGGGCTGCAAATTTAAGGCTTCTTACCATTGGTTTCAGTCCCCTTGGCGGGGATTTTGGGTTGGCGGGACCGGCGGCTAGAAGCCGCTCTGGGCCTGGGTCGAGATTGCTGTTCGCGCGAACCTCATTTTTTGACCCGAATTGAAAGCGTGATTTCACACTGAAACTGAGCAAAATCACAAACGTTGAAAATTGAAACTATTGAATTGTCAAGGTTCTGGGCGTTTTGCGCGAACCCCCTAGGGATTTCGACCCCGCTTTAGGTTGGCGCAAAAAATAGTCGATGCAACGAGGATATCATAAACCCTCCGAATAAAACCACGACGTTAAATGATGATCACATCCTCCTGACGCGGAACCTCCGAACCATAGGTAATCGTCCGCTGCACAGACCCCGCATCCAAGACATAGATACGCACAGAATCCTCCTGCGGCTTAATTAACTTCTCGATGCGGTGCTGAAGCGCGACAAACTGCTTCGCCGCGAGAAAACATTCAAACACACTAAATTGTGTCCACTGGCCGTAGCCCGATAGGAGCGCGTGTAGGCGGGTGCGTCGCTTGTTCGCCGCCTTCGTGCTGGGGAGGTCGTAGATGATTAGATAAAACAGCGTCGCCATAGAAACTTAGCGGAGTTGTAACGGTTTATAGGGGATATCTTCTTGGAGATGCCGGGCAAAAAGTCGCGCTTGGAGTTCGATCGCACGGCGATAGGTACATTGATAGTCAAAAACCGGGTGGGTAAAAGTTTCATTGAACTTTTGTTCGATCGCTTGGAGGAACCGACTCCGGGCCCGATCCGCCAGACGACAGGCTCCGAGGGTGGTGGTGAAATCATCGGGTTTGATTTCTTGGCGATTGATCACAGAGAGAACGAGGCGATCGCTCACCAAGGGCCGAAACTCCTCCATCAAATCCAACACCAACGCCGGCTGACCATGGTGCACCGTGTGAAGATAGCCGATATAGGGATCAAGACCCACCAGATGCACCGCCGCCATCACCTGGACTTGGAGCAAACTGTAGGCAAAACTGAGGAGCGCATTCACCGGATCTTGGGGCGGACGACGGTTGCGCCCGGTGAATTGCCAGACCGGATCAAGCATCGCTTGCCAACCGGCAAAATAATCGCGGGCGGCAATGCCTTCAATGCCCCGCACTTGGTCGATGCTGGCTTGGGACTTGATTTGGGCTTTGTGGTGACGGAGGCGATCGGCTGAGGTGGCGTGTTTGGCCAGGACAAGGGCTTGATTGTGGATTTTGGCGCGGACGATCGCTTGTACAGAGTGGAGCCGGGGAATGGGATCATGGTACAGGCCGTATTGGGCCAAACGCAGTTGGCCGTTGCGGGACTGTTGGGGCAACGCCGAGCCGAGATACTTACCAAAAGACGAAAGGTAGTGAACGGGAATCCCTAGATCGAGGGCGGTGGTGAGGGCTTCGCCGGTAATGGTGGGGTGGCCCATGAGGATGATTTGTTCGATGGTTTGGGCGGCAACGCTGCGGTTGAGCCAGGTGTCATCGGGTTGCTTGAGGGCGATCGCAAAGGCTTCGTGCTTTTTGCTGAGGATGGCATCGGGTTGCAATAGATAGAGGGTAGTCATGGGGGGTTAAGCGGGGTGGAGGTGACGGACTTCGCGGGGCAAACAGAGGGGAACGAGGCTACAGGCTTGGCATTTTTTGGGGTGGTCGATGGGGGGTGGAATCGGGCGGGTGGTGGCGGTGAGGGCGGCGGCGATCGCCTCTTCCGTGGCCTGGCGGAGTTGGGGGGTAAAGTCTACCCGTTGGCGGCGGCGGTTGCCATGGTAGAAAATCTCGCCAGCAGGAATCGCCTGGCCCGTGCGTTCTTCTAAACAGAGCGCCGCAGCGCAGAGTTGAAAGTGATCATTGAGGTGGCGGGCCATTTTGCCCTTTTTGTATTCGAGGGGGATCAGTTGGCCATGGCGGACTTCGACGGCATCGATGATCCCCCGAATTTGGAGGCGATCGCTCCACACCCAGGCCTGTTGGTGCACCACCGTTTCCCCCTCGCGGTGGTCTCCCGGCTCATTAATCGCCTCATGGAGGTATTGACCCAACAACAGATGCTCATTCTCTTGGCGTTCTCCCCAGACAAATTCGAGATAAAAACGGCGGGGGCAATATTCCCAGGCATTGAGGGCATAGAGTAACAGTTCAGCCATTCTAAAAATCTCCAACAGAGCTAAGGCCGCCTTAGGGTTGGGTGGGAGGTTGCCAGGCCACATGACCCATGCCCCACGGGGTTTTCCGACCAATGCCGACGAGGGTGGCAAAGGACGCAAGGATGGAGGCGATCGCCGCCTGCTCCGGATCGCGAAACTGGTAAATAATCCAACCCGTCGCCCCGATCTCCGTCACCCCATTGAGATACAACGGCACCGTTTTCAAGTCATAGGCCGCCACCATCCCCGACCATTCCACCGCCGGCAACTGCACCGCCGCCGGAGCAAAGGCATTCCAGCGTTGCCACAACCCCCGAAACACCACATCCGGCAACGGAAACGGCTGCACCACCCCCCCTTGCTTAAAACTCGTCGGACTAAACAACTGAAACTTCAACGCCGCACTGGGTTCCGTCGCCGCTAACCCCTCCCACGTCCCCTGATACACCGACTTCACATGGGTATCGAGGCAACAGGGCAGCTTCGTCACTGTCAACCCCTGGCCCAACTGGGCCTGTAAACCCCACAACAACGGCGCTAAAAGTTCCCCTTGCCAGAGGGAAATATAGAGATACAGGTTGCGTTTTTGCCCATCCAAGCGGGTATTGAGGCGAAAGGGCGATCGCGCCCCATTATGCAACGCTGCCGACAGATCCGGATTCGCCTGCCGTACCCAATCCAGCACCAAGGCATGACACGCCCGATTCACATCCTTTGGGAATGGATCACGAGCGGTAATCCGGATCGATAGGGTTTGCAACGGAGCCACAATCTGCTCAATCCCTCCCACCGTATAGGTTTGACCCCGCCATTGCACCGCTCCCCCCGCCAACACTTGCGCCATCATCTCTGGCAACAACAGGCCATAACCCACCGGATCAGGCAAGACCACCGCCACTTTCACCACCCCCTGGGGAGCCAGCCAAGGCAACAGGCGCGGAGTTACACCATGGGCGGGCAGCCAGTCCCCTAGGGATTGGGCGGCGGTGAGATGGGGCGCAGGCAGGAGGGTTAAATTGAGGCCGTACATCATATCGTTTTAGGGGTTATGGTGTGGAGTCGTCCACTGTGCAGTGATAGAGATCGTACTGTGCGCTCGAAGCGGCTAGGCGTAGGGGTAAAAACTGGTTGGGAATGATGCGATCGCGCCCCAACTGCGATCGTTGTCCACTAAATGGGTTAATCTTGGCAAACGTCGCCTGCGCCCCTAGATCATCCATCGGCTGCACCAACATATCCTCCATCACCGCCTCAAACCACAGCGGCGGTGTGGTTAACTGCTGGGTTTGATCCGGCAAATACTGAAAAAAACAGCCCCGCTTACCAAAATAATTCACCTGCATCAACAACGGCTCCAAAAACGCCACCGACTCCCCCTTAAAACAGATCGTCAAATCACCCGCGTAATGAATCCATTCCCGAAACACAAACCCCCCCAATAACGGCAAAATTTCGCGCTGTTTATCCGCTTTATCCGTCGTCTGATCGTAATATCGCAGCTTATACCCATTGCGATTCACCATGATTTGCTTCGGCGGTAACAGCACAATTTTCAAGGCTCGAATTTGGTTAAAAATCGGCCGAACTCCCGCCTCTAAATCATCGCAACACCCCAACCCCTCCTGTTCCAGCCAAACCCGCAGCACCGCCATCTTAATCCCATAGGGAGTCGGCACTAAGTTGGATCGCGCCGCCATACTCGTCGCATCCGATCGCTTCAATGAAAACAAACTCACAGGACGAAACTTCACCCTCAAATATTGCATAACTCACAATCCTTACTCTCTAATTACACCTGAAACAGATCACAAATAAAGTAATATAGCAATCCTCAATCAAGCGTAAACTTGAGATCTCGATTCACAAGAAGCTTAAAGCTTAAGCCCTTTGCCTGTTCATGAATTAAATAGGATTGCTATAGTTTACTATCTAAACTGTCTCATCCCTCCCAGGGTTCCACCTGCTCAATTAATGCTTTAATTTGTGACCCAAATTCTGCCATGGTCGCAAAGGGAAAGAGATGCACTGTCCCCGCACCATTAATCTGATTTAACGTCGCCGCTAAGCTCTCAATTTGTTGTTCATAACTGGGTTCTAACGCACTGATCATCGGAGCCGGACACCGTTGGCTCGTCACCGTCATCACTCCCGAAAACGCATCGGGATGGGGTAAGTGGGTATTCCGCTTCGCGCCATTGGGTTGCAGATAGGTATAGAGCAGGCTTTTGAGGAGAGCATCTAGGCGTTGCTTTCGGGCCGTTTGATCAATGCTGTAGTCAAAACTATGGGGATTATATCCAATCCGAAACGCCTCTAAATGAGCCACCGTCGCATACAGTCCAGAACTCACCTGAACATTATAGGGAGTCGGATTTTCAACCCCATACTTAGCATGAAAATAACTTTGGGTTTTAACACTGTGGGGCACTCCCACCACAGCCCCGAATTCAATCACAGAATCGCGCTTTAAAGTTTGGCCTTTCTTTTCTGTGACCATAAACCCTTCTAGATCACTCACGGTACAACGTTGTAAGATCGTGGCTGTTTTACTGACTAAATCCGCCTCTCCTTGGGTAAAAAATGGTTCGAGTTGATGCTTGACGTGATCCAAATCATAGCCAACGCGATCGGGGTTTAACTGCCTTGCCCCTACGGATAACGGTAGATCTGCCGCCACGGCCGCCCGCTGTAAATGTTCGGCTTGAATATGTTTGAGCATATCTCCTGAAATACCGTTGACTAATTTGGGTTCAGGATCATCGTTTTGAACCACATAGTACCGTCGGGTTAGGGTTTGGTTCCCTTCATTTCCTTCATTATTGAGGGCGTGAAGCTGGAGCGAGAGTAGACCACTCAGGGAAATAGAATAGGTTTTCATGGTGAATCCAGAAATAAATTAGTGCTGTAATGACCGGTCAGAAAATGTTTTGAAATTTGATGCTTGGGTGATTTTTGATGTGATCCAGAATGATCAGTGCATTAAGAATCAAGATCAGATTCTGGGTCGGAAGTCTCTAGAGAATCGAGATCTTTTTTCGTAGACCAACGTGCATAGCCGTAGGCAATGAGTAAGTTGGCGACGAGGGTTGTGTTGTGGGTTTCAAGAAGGTGAATGAGACCGTTCAGATCGTCGGTGGTGACTTGGATGCGCTTGAGCACTTGATCGGTGTTGAGATAGCGTTCTTGAAGACGCATATTTTCATGGGCATATTTGCTGATAAAATCTGCGATCGCACTCACAAATTCTGTTTTAGAACTGGCCTGACTGCTCAATAGTTGGGCTAACCCGTACTGCCGTTGCCAATCGAGTTCTAAGGTTCCAGCTTTGGTTTGAATTTTGCCAGCGTAAACCGTAGCTTGATTAATCGCTTTGGCAATGCGGAGAAAACTCGGATTTTCAACAATTGTCGTAATCTTAATATCTGCTTTGACCATGAGATTTAATCCAGAAATAGAAAATAGAGCAGGATTTCGAGCCTTGGGATTAGACCGGCGGCGGGTGTCGAAGCTGGCGAGTTGAGAGACTAAGTAGTCGGCATACTGCACCATAAATGGAAAGAATTGCCGTAGGTCGCTACTGGTAATAAAGGTACGATAGGCGAGGAGTAATTCACTGTGGCCCTCTTCCACTTTCAAGCCTTGGACAATCTGTAAATGTTCCGCAATCACCGTGAGATACCCTTGGCAATCTTCCATTGTTTGGGGCTGCATCCAGTGGGGAAGACCAAGGGAAAATAATTCTTTTACCCCATAAACTTGACCTTTACTATTAAAATGTGTGCCTTGTAATGTTCCGAGCAGTGCGGGGGGTGCAAGATGAAAGCTGAATAGTGTTGAGGTTTGGGAGAGGGTACAATATTCGAGTAATTCTTGGCAGAGTTTCAGGACTAATTCACTGTCAAAACGAGCCGAACCATGGCCCCCGCTGGGGGGATGGAGCGATCGCAGCGTTCTTAAAACTGAGCGATAGTAGGCGAGGGAAATGTCTTTGGGGGTTGCCGCTACGACCCGCCAATCATAAACCCCATCGGCGATTTTGACCCGTTCAGCGATCGCAAATTCAAAAAACCCGTTCGCAATTAACCACAGGATCAGCCAATCAGTTTTTTGGGAATCGACCTTGTTACTATCGGCTTTAATCCGGTTCACCCCTTGCACCGCATTGGGTAAATAAATCTTCACCGCGCCCACAGGCTTAGGTAGTGATTGGCCGGTGATTTTTTGATACTGTTGTGCAATCGCTAGACTCGGAAATTGAGCGGCTGGTTGATCTAATGCGGTGAATAATGCTGTCATTAATGCGCCATAATGCTCTTGACGTTGCCAACTGTCGAGCCACAGACTGTTATGGTTGCGATCGCACCGCTGCGAGGTCAGGAAAACACCATTTTGAGTCCGGGAATCAGGGGGGATCGGGTCAGATTCTGTTCCTTGCTTTGCAGATTTACGTTGGTATAATGCAGCTCGATAGATTTTTCGTTGTTCTGCTTGGGCGACAGTGTCAAAAATAACGACGGGATCTAACTCTGGCATTTTTGACCAATCCGTTTTTCCGCCACGTACTGTTAAAAATGGATGTTCATAGGGTAGGGTTTCAAGCTGATTGAGATCGAGGGGAGCGGCGAGTTTGAGTTGAAAATGAGTATGGCGATCGCAAATCTGAAGACTGCCATCACGATCGGGTAAATATCGCTCCAATAGCCGAGCAATGCCCAACATTAAAAATGTATCGGCATAGGTATTGAATTGCTTTGGGATAAAAACGTTATCCATGACCAACCTACAACGGAAAAAAGTTTGAGTTTAAACCGACAGGATTTAAACTCAATCACTGTCATGTGAGTTAAACCAAACCAGACTTAAGCTCATGCTTGAGTATAGAATTACTTGGAAGTAGGCATTTCCAATGCCAATTGTGCCACCACTTCCCTGAAGCCTTGGAGATGGATGCTGCGGCTGTGCTGTTGGTAAATCTGCAATAGCTCACGATAGAACCAAAGGGTTTCGCTGGGGGGTTGATGAAAATGCTGCCAGACCTGCAAACCATGGTGACGGAGTTGGCTCAGGAGCGATCGCCCATTGTGAAGTTTGTCGGCGAGGGATACTCGAATCACGGCAGCATCGCCCTGGTGGAGGTTGGCAAGATAGCGCAGTTTGCGATCGCGCCACGGTGGTTTCGGCAGGGTCATCGATTCGGTACACCCTTCGACGATCGCCGTCACCGTCGGGCCAAATCGCGCTAGGATGTCCTGCCTTGTGGCTTCTCCGCCTTGGTCTTCTAGGGCATCGTGAAGGAGGGCGGCGATCGCCTCCTGTTCTGTGCCGCCATCTTCAAGCACCAACGCCGCCACACTGAGTAAATGGGCCACATAGGGGGTGCGATCGGCCTTGCGGACTTGGGCTTGATGGAGATTGCAAGTATAGATTAAAGCATCGTTAAATTGGTGCGTGAGTTGAGTCATGTGTCTTCAAAAAATAGGACTAAATGCAGCGGGATAGATGCGATCACGATGAGGTGTAAATCTGGTATTCCGTTGCCACTTCTGCCGCCATAATGTGCCGGAGCGAAACGGGTAAAATCACTTCTAGATAGGGTCGCCACGCTCGCAAGCGTTGTTGAACGTTGGTGTCGTGGGTGTTCAGGTCAGAGCGGTATTCAGCGCGGTAATAGGCATCGTGGCGGGATTTTTGCGCCATGGCGGTTAACAGTGTTTCGACATTGTGGCCTGTGGCGTTTTGGTGAATTTGAGCGATCGCCTCCTCATAGGTAATCTGCGTAAAGGTGTCATGGCGCACCGTTCCGGCAATATAAGCATCATGAAACTTCCGTTCAAAGCGCAGTAACAAGCGTTGCGACGGCAAATAAAAATCAAATCCCCACGCTCGGCTCATTTGCTCTTCAACATACCCCGGCGTTGGAAGCGACCCATTCCGATGCTGGGCGTTGAGGGCTGCCGGAACCGTGGGATCTGACCAAGCCAACGGGGTGAAATCCTGAATTTTATCGAGCCGGTAATTGTACCAATGATGCTCTAGGTCGGGGTTAAAGCCGCAGAGATACACCGCCCGCCGCACATAATAGGCACAGACGGGATATACCACCGCCGTCACCGTTTGCCTAGCCCGCGCACTGCGATACGTCAGGTGAATGGGGGGGATCGGGTCATCTTGCCACACCTCCCGAAGATGCTCGTGCCATTGATCCACCGCATCCGTTGCCGCCTCAGGGACAACATAATCGAGATGGAGAAAAAACCGCGCCCCGTCTTCGGTCTGTAAGGACAGGTTGTGCATGATGGTGGCGAGGTCGGGATGGAGTTGGTCGATGGCGGGGGTGGAGGATGAGGGGGCGATCGCCACTTTTGGCCACGTCTGAACCCGCCGATAGGTCGAGCCTTCAGCGGTCAACCCCCCCAACTGCACTAAAAGTTTCAGGTCATGGGCAAGGGATCGCCGCGTTACGGCAAAGGGCCGCCGCGCGAGCACCTGCGTTAATTTTTCAGCCTCGATATGGTGTTGGGCGATCGCCCGCCATTGTTGCACCTCCGCCGCCCTCGCCCCTTGAAACAAAAGCTGGCTCGCGGTTTGAGCACAGAGGCAATCGGGATCATGGCCGAGGGGCAGCGTATCATCGCGGGGGTGGGTCGCGGTCAACAGCAGATCACGACATTGGGCATAGGTAAACGGGTCAGACGGCGATCGCCCCTCCGTGCCATAAAAAAACCTGCCCCACACCCACAACCGCACCGCCAGCAAAAAATTCTGCCGTAACGCCCCCTGGGCCAACCATTGCAACACCTCTAGCGGTGGTAATGTGTCAAAAAATATCTCAGACATTAACAAAGCCCCCCAAACCGTCTTATCTCTTAACATTGGAAGCTCATACTTCCAGCCTCCTGCTACAGTAATAGCGTCTTGTCCGGTCTTGGATCACCCAATATCGATTACTATGCCGAACATCCACCTCAGCGTCATTTCCCACACCACCCAGAATGGCATTGCGTATCAACATTTACGCTTCCAGATCGCAACCGATGATCACCTCATCGAACCCCCAGACCTGAAAGACCTCACCCTGCCCCCCGCCCTCGACTTCAGCCAAGGCGTTGTCATTGAAGGGAAAGGCCCCATTTGGCTTTACGGGCATCTTGTCCATGAATGCCATCCCGCCGCTTGGGTTGCTTGCTATGATCCACGCCTTGGAGCCGTGGTTGTGTCTGCCCATACCCGGCAAGTGCAGGTCGGACAAATCTTGGCCCTCACCTTACCCGTTGCCCCAGTTCCGTAACCGATCGCTCCAGCGCATCCCTTCCTTGTTCGCCTCCAGAGTCTGGAGACTGCACCCATGCAACGTCGTAACATTGAACTTCAAGTCATTACCTTGCCCACAACCGCAGGGTTGCCCTGTCAAACCCTGGTGATCAACCTCTTGCGCCGGGCCAAACCTGAAGACCTCGAACCCCTCGCGTTACCTCCCAATCTCGATCTTACCCAAGGGGTGCTGATCTTTGGTGCAGCCCCGATCTGGCTCTATGGTTGTTTGATTGCTCTTTGTCGATCAGCCCCCTGGATCGCCACCTATCATGTGCGCAGACATGGCGGCATCGTTGTGGCCAGCCGCATCGCCGCCCATCCCGTCGGGGCGATAATCCCCATTGAGCACGCCCCCACCCAACACCCCGCGATCCTGATTGGTGGCCCCCCCAGCAGTGGAAAAAGTGTCCTTTCGTACAGCCTCAATCGCGCTCTGATTCAGCATATCCCCCACCTCAAAACGCATCTGTTTCGCGCCAATTGGGACGGAGAGGGCAACCACACCTACGAAAGTCTCAACACCACCCGCTCTGAACAACTCCGCCGCCAGAATAATCCCAAGCTCCAACATCAACCCGATGCCCCTGAAAAAATCGCCCGCTTTTTCCAAGGACGCGGCGAAGAAGTCCCGAATCTTCGCTCGATGATGGATCTAACCCTGGTGGATATTGGCGGCCGCACGGATCGCGATCGCCTCCCCGTCGTCACCGCCTGCACCCACTCAATCATCATCAGCAGCGACCCCGAAAAAATTGGGGATTGGCGCGATCTCTGCGATCCCTATTTACAGCCCCTCGCGATTATCCACAGTGTCCAAGCATCACGGGTGGAGGTTGTGCGATCTGATCCTTACCTTGAGGTGATTGCGGGGCCGTGGGAGCGGGGCCAAGATTGTCAGGTTCCGGAGGTGTTGCGCGATCGCGTTTTATCGGTTTTATCTTAAGGTTAGTTACTCATTATTGATTGGATAATTGTTATGTATCTTGTTCTCATTGAAACGTCTGGTAATCAGCACTACATTTTTTCCACGAACCGCCTTCGCGAAAATATCGGCGCGTCGGAGTTAACCTATCAGGCGGGAACTTTGTGGGTGATTGAAGCCGTTGCTATTCAAAATAAAGAGGTGTTATTCCCAGATTGGCGTACACCAGAAAAGCTAAGGGAAATGTTGCGTAAGGATAATCCTGCTCTTGAAAGTTCAAATCGTAAAGCGGAGATTATTGTAGCAGCATCTGGTAAAGCGTTAATTTTAACCAGAAATAAAAAAACTGCGAAAGCAATTATCTCTCATGTCACTAAAACTGCTTTGATAAAAGCACCAGGACTTGACATTTCTGGCGTTTATGAAGAAATTGAAGATTGGGACAATGATTCTCTAGCGGATGCGATCAAGGCAGTTCATAAAAAGTTTGAAGAGGCGCGATCGCGCCGTTCCTCCGCAGAAAACCGTTTTCTCCGCCTCCCCATAGTCGCCAGTTGTGCCGTTAGTGGTTTACCCGCTTCTGAAATTGACTATCTAGGGAAAGAACGAAAGTTGATTTCAAAAGTTAGTGCGGTTAAGTGTGATAAAGCTCCAGATGCTCAAACAAGGCTGACAAGTTTGGATGAAAAGCTTAAAAAGCAAATTGACCAAATACTTCGTGATGAGGAATCCACCGAAGAGAAACGCTCTTGGTTAGCAATTGTTCATGCAGATGGCAATGGTTTAGGTCAAATTTTCATAAAATTTGAAGATTATATCGGAGAAGATAAAAGCAATCGTAACTACATTAACCATTACCGAGAATTTTCTTTAGCCCTTGACGAGTGTACAGAAGCCGCTTTCAAAGAAGCGTTAAACATTTTTCCAGAAGAGCCAGATTTAAAAACTGAAAAAATGATTCCAATTGTTCCCTTGATCATTGGTGGTGATGACTTAACTGTTGTCTGTGATGGTCATTATGCCCTTGAATTCACCAGAGTATTCTTACAGAAATTTGAAGAACAAACTAAAAACAAACCTGCTATTTCTAAAATCGCCGAGGAAGCATTTGGTATAGGTCGTCTTTCTGCTTGTGCAGGGGTTGCTATTGTGAAACGTCACTTTCCGTTCTCTGTTGCTTATGAACTTGCAGAGAAGCTGATTAAATCTGCCAAAGATGTCAAGCGAAAAGTCACTTGTGTTCCTATCCCAGATAAAATTCCTGAAAATCCCCCTACCCCCTTTCCTTGTTCAGCAATTGATTTTCATATTCTCTATGATACAAGCGGTGTTGATTTAAGTGATATTCGCGCTCAACTTGAGCCAGAATCTAATACTCAACTTTATAATCGTCCCTATGTGGTAAGCGAAAATCTAGAACAAGCTAATGGAAAAGATTGGGCAAAACTACATCGTTGGGAATTGCTCAGTAATCGGGTTCATGCTCTTAAAGCTGGAAAACTTCCCAGTAGCCAAAGTCATGCTTTTCGCACTACTTTATTTATCAACAAATCGGCGGCAGATTCTCAATACAAACTGATTGAACAACGTTACGACTTAACCCCATTTACTGAATCAGAGAAATCTTTATTTTATCAAAGTCAAGATATTTATAGCACATCATTCCTTGATGCTCTAGATGCAATGAATTTTTTGAAATCGGCTCAACATGAACAAAACCAAACCGAGGAAGAAGCAGAATGATTTTAACAGTTCCCGATACTTTTACCCTTCAAATCACAATGAACAGCGACTGGCATATTGGTGCGGGTTCAGGTCGTGGTGAAATTGATAGCGAAGTTCAGCGTGATGCTGATGGCTTGCCCTATATTCCCGCGAAAACCTTAAACGGAATTTTACGAGATGGCTGTGAACAGGTCGCCCTGGCACTGGGGGGAGACTGGCAGCAGTGGATTGATTTCTTATTCGGCGACCAGCCTAATCGTGCTAAGAAGGAAACAGAAAAAGAGGCAGCAGAAACCGAGCCAAGGCCCGCAGCCCTTGCTATACATTCGGCTCATCTAGATCAAACCCTACGCGATGCACTCAAGGGCAAACGGGAACTACAAAATGCAATTACCTTCATCAAACCCAGCGTTGCCATTGATCCTAAAAAAGGTTCAGCCGCTCCTCAAGCTCTCCGATTTGAAGAAGTGGCAAGAATGGATGCAGTTCTTACAGCAGAAAACTGCACTCTCAATTTTGACAATTATTCAAGCATTACAGGTGATCAGAAAAAAATAGCTTTTGCCCTCTTGATTGCCGGAACAAAAATGATTGAGCGTTTAGGGGGGAAACGTCGCCGAGGAAATGGAAATTGTAAAATTACGGTAAATAATCAAGCCCATGACTGGTTGAAATGGCTGAAAAATAATCATCAAAAAACTAGCGATCCTCCACAATGGGAAAAACCGAAACTAGCAAGTCAAAATAAATCAGATGGTGTTCATAAATCCGATTCAACTTGGTTTACTGTTCCTCTTACTATCACTACTCAATCTCCTATTGTTTTACCTAAACGAACAGTTGGGAACGTTGTGGAATGCTTGGACTATATCCCTGGTCGTTACTTTTTGGGTCACTTGCATAAAGTGTTAGGGAGTTTTATGGATGTGAGTGGTGCAATTAGTCGGGGTGAATTAGTGATAACGAATGCCACGATTAAGATTGATGAGGTTGCAGGTCGTCCGACTCCATTTTGTATTTTCAGTAAAAAACTAGAGGGTGGTTTGAGTAAAACTAAGGTTGTTAAAGTTGGAGAAGTTTATAACCGTTTTCAAGAAGCAGAACCGAAAGATGAACAAGGAAAAGACATTCAAATAAAAGGTGAGCGAAGTGGGTATGTGGGTCAGTTTGATAGTTTTTACCTTCCCTCGTATAAGACTGTCAAACTAGAAGTCAATACTCATAACACGATTCATGATGAGTCTCAGCGTCCATCTTCTGAAACGGATGGGGCTGTTTATAGCTATCAAAATATTCCAGCCGATACAACGTTTAAGGCCGAGTTGCGACTACCTCAAAGTATTAAAGAATATTTGTCATCTAAAGATAAATCTAAAGACTGGTGGAAATTGCTTCATGGTGAAATCCGAATTGGTCAATCTAAAAAAGACCAATATGGCTTAGTTAAAGTTTCAGCTAAAAAGCCCAAACAGTTTAATTCTTCTCACCAACTTCAAAACTTTTTATATGTTTGGTTTTTGTCGGATGTTTTAATGCGAGATAAGCGACTGAATCCAACAACTGATCCTGAAATTTTTCGAGAACGTTTAGAAACTGCATTAGATGTAAAGCTACACGAGCGACCACATGAGAAGCATGAGGATTTACTTTCGTTGATGATGAAACCACGCCGTACAGAGTCATGGCAGGTGCGTTGGGGTTTGCCACGTCCTTCGCTGCTGGGTTGGCAGGCGGGGAGTTGTGTTGTTTACGAAGTTGAGGGAGAGATTGATTCTAAAAAGTTGGCTGAGTTGGAAGCAAGGGGAATTGGCGATCGCCGCGCTGAAGGCTATGGACAAATCTGTTTCAATGATCCTCTTTTAATGGCAGAGCTTAAGGATAAAACTCGATCTGAGTCACCTAAGAAACTAGAGGATAAGCCTGATGTTGACTTCAAACCAATTCCTTACGATGTAACAATTTCTTACGATGAGCAACCAGCCCTACCTAAATATGCTCGGACAATTGAGATCGCAGCATGGCGGGAGGCGATTGAGAATAAGGCGTTGGCTCTTGCTGCAAATATTTCAGATCGAGAAAGAATTTTAGGCATCAAAATTGATGGGAAAGACAGCCAACCACCGATGAGTCAATTGGGTGGACTGCGATCAGCCATGCGACACTTGACTCAACAAATTTCACCCAACACAGTTACACAATGGATTGATGCGATTAAGCAAGTAGAAAACCGTAAGGATAAATGGCCTCAAGGAAGTCTTGAGACTATCCGCAGCTTAGTAAAAGACTTTGATCTGGTTTGGCGAGAGCTTGAAGATTACAATGACTTGACTATTACCGAAAATGGTAAAGCAAGGCTTGAATCTGACCTCTGGGCAGAAGCAGTGCGAACTTTAGTAGATGCTATGATTCGCGCCCACAAACGGGATTTAGAAAAAGTACAAAAAGACTCTAACAATGGGGAGGCAACATAATCATGGCACGGGCAATACATACGCGCTGGAAAATTAGCGGCACACTAACGGCTGAAACACCCATTCATGTGGGGGGTATGGGAGGTGATGCGGATACGGATCTTGCCTTAGCGGTTAATGGTCGAGGTCACTACTACATTCCTGGTACGAGTTTGGCGGGGGCTTTGCGGGGTTGGATGAGTAAACCTTTTACTAACAATGATCTTGAAAAGTTAGAACACCCAGTTAATCAAATTTGGGGGTTTCAAGACAAACAAAGTAATGGTCATGCGAGTTTCATCATTATTGATGATGCTGAGGTTACATTAACTCATAACATGACTATAGAAATTCGGGAAGGAGTAGGGATTGATCGCCACACCGGAGCCGCCGCCGATGGCTTTAAATATAGTCGTGCTATTCTTCCTAAAGGGGTTACTTTTCCTCTGAATATTACTCTCGATGGTCAAGCCAATAAAAATCCCGATGAACTCTGGAAAATTTTGCGTGCTCTAGAAGAAGGTGATATTCGTATTGGAGCAGCAAAAACGCGAGGCTTGGGGAAAATAAAGCTGAGCATCACCAGTATTCATAAGCAAAAATTTGATGCTGAGAACATTTTTGATGTTCTGCTCAGTGGTGGTCAACTGCGACAATGGGATGAGTTAAAACCTCAACAATATAATTCTCCAGATAAATTAACCTTAGATATTACTTGGAAGCCCAAAGATCCAGTTATGGTCAAAGCTGAAGGGGATGGGATTGCGGTGGATATTTTGCCTTTGGTGAGTCAGGCGACGGGAAAGACTCATTTTGTGATTCCAGGCAGTTCAATTAAAGGAGTGTTACGCGCCCATGCTGAACGCATTGTGCGAACAGTTTGTGAGTTAGAAACAAGCGATAAATTTCTTCATCAAGTCCAACTCAATCTAATTAATGAGGTATTTGGTGCTGCATCACGTAGCGAAAAAGACCCAGGAAAAATGGGTGCGCTATCGGTTGATGATTGTTATGCAACAATTGGGATGAATCCTGAAAATTGGTCGGCTGTTGAGAATGCGACCAGTATGGCGGTGGGTGAGTTTAAACCGTTAGTGAATACTGCCATTAAGAAAAAGGATGAACGCTATCAAACTTTGCAGCCTGCGATGCACGTTGCTGTCGATCGCTGGACGGGAGGGGCGGCGGAGGGAATGCTGTACAGCGTTTTAGAACCGATTGGGGTTGACTGGGGACAGATTGGCATCCATCTAGATTTAGAACGGCTTAAGAAATATGGTGAGGGTAATGTGCAGCCTGCGATCGCGCTTCTTTTCCTCGTTCTCCGCGATTTTGCTAACCGAAAAATTCCTATCGGTTACGGTACAAATCGTGGTATGGGAACCGTTGAGGTGACAGAGATGAAGCTGAACTGTAGTCCAATTGAAGGATTGGCAGGAATTGATCAAGTTCAGGCGATCACGCCCGATTTATCCAGCCTGGGTAATGGTTTACTGCGCAACTTAACTAACGCTTGGCAAGATTGGATTACTCAAAATCAGGAGGCAGCATGACTGAGACAACATCAACAATACTTTACAGTTATCGTAGCGATCAATTAGTGACGCTAGAGCAAGCAATTCAGCATTGTGGTGATGTTTTAAAGGGGGCGATCGCCCTTCTTTATTCACCCACCGAGTGCTACTTTCTCAAAGTAACCAATGAAGAATTTTATGATTCTAGTGGAAAATTCGATAATTTGAATGATGTTTTTGAAGCCAGAATATTTACAGAACATAGCGAGTTACGTTGGTTAAATCGTGATAATGGTAAAGGAAATGCTGTTTTATTATCTGAATCAAAACAATCTCTTACAGACTTCCAAGAACTAGATTCAAAACCTTGTGAAGCCTTGAATCAAAAATATTTGCTTTGGGGTGAACCGGTCAAAAAATTAGATAATCCTCCAGGCTGGAAACGATTGGCAGAAGCCCGTATTGGCAAGCTCGATATTCCACTTGACACAGAAATAACAGGACGAGTTTATCTCAAGACCTGTGAATATCTTGCTGAAGCGGATAATTATGGTAATGCTAAAGTGGATGATTATGGTAATTTTGGTGTGATTGAAGAACGATTAGTTGGGTTGGAGGTTTAGAGTACTATGTCTTACAGTGCGTTTCGCCTTGATGATATCGAGCCTCAATTGGGTTTAACCATTAAAGAGTCTTCAACTTTATTCACTGATGTACAGGTTCAGCCTGTGAGTGCTGCTCTGCAAGAGACTTTGGACTATAACTTGCCATTGGCTCTTGAAATTTCAACAGAAAAGGCGCGATCGGAGATGATTTTAGTACCAATTTTGATTGAGCTTAAAAAGATATTCAACTCTAAAATTAGTTTGTTTTCCGGACGAGAGTTTAATATTGATCCAGAGCAAGGATTAGTGGGGTTTTGTGATTTTCTGATCAGTCAGTCTGCATCACAGTTAATTATTAAAGCACCCGTAGTTGTGATTGTTGAGGCGAAAAATGACAATATTCAATCAGGTTTGGGTCAATGTATCGCAGTGATGTACGCGGCACAGATTTTCAATCAACGTCAGGGTAACGGAGTGAAGGAGGTGTATGGCAGTGTCACGACGGGAACAAACTGGAAGTTCTTACAGTTACTAGATCAAGTTGTTGAAGTTGATGTACGCGAGTACTTCTTGAATGACTTGAGTTTGATTTTGGGGGTCTTGAAGAAATTCATATCTGTCGAAAACTAGAATTGCTTTTTGGTTATGTAGTGATTGTGGAGAATTGAATTATGCCTACCGAAGTCGGACAACTTTTTATTCAGTTCAAGAAAAATAGGAAAGGAAACTTACAGAAAAAAAATGTCTCAGTTACTTTAAATGATGGTCAAATCTGCAAACTTGATAATGTTCCCGGCAAAAATCTGCCTGAAGAACAAATTTCGTGTGCTTTACTTGATCAAATTACCAATGTAGGAGAAGAAGGTAAAAAAACTTGGGCTATTGAGTGTGAATTTGACGAACAGGGGCAAATTCTCAAGCTGCGAGAGCAAGGGCAACCATGGGATCGTGAAGAGGTGGAAGTGGTAACAGTACCCCAACGCGATCGCCCCCAAGAGCGAGCTAGACAAGTTTCCCAAGATCGCTTCCATAACCCCTATAACTTTGTCCCTGCTTTACCCCGCAAAACGGATGATCCGGAATTAGGCGATCGCGCTCCTGTCGGCCATGGTTGCTACTTACCAGAGTATTGGTCAGGGCGAATTACCGTGAGGCTCACCACTGTTACGCCTCTGCTCATCCCCGATGCAGCAGAAATGACGGAAGAAAATGACCACAAGACCTATCCCGTGCGATTGGATGCGGATGGGAAGCCATATCTACCGCCAACTTCGATTAAAGGGATGTTGCGATCAGCCTATGAAGCAGTGACAAATTCTCGGTTATCGGTGTTTGAGAAACACAATGCACGATTAGCTTACCGGATGCCTGCTACGGAAGGAACTACTGCTAAACCTGCACGAGTTGAGCAACGAAAGGACGGGTTATATCTCAGAATATTAGAAGCATCGAGTTGTGTTGGAGGAGCCGCTAAACTCCCTCGATACGAACAAAGAGGACGCGCTCCAGATAAAGGAGAGCGGAGGGCTGCATTACAATATTCAGGAACAACATTGCCGCAGCATGGCGATCCCGTCCGAGTCAAACTTAATCAAGGTAAAGTAATTAATATTGAGCGTTGGGAGGATGAACACTTACTAGGTAGTGAGTGGAAACTAGGCTGGGTATGTGTCACAGGAGCAAATATTGGCGGTAAACAGAATGAACGAGTGTTTATCCAGCATGATCGTGATCCTGCTGTCAAAGTTACTCCCGGTATTACGGAACTTTGGGAAAATCTCATTGCCGATTATCAAAAAACTCACGAAAAAGACTTGAAGGAACGTGAACGTCAAGGTCAAGCCCCCAGTGCTTATCTAGGACATAAACCAGGACAAACCGCCTGGTCACGTCATGTTTACGATCCCAATCAGTGCAAACTTAAAGAGGGAATACTCTGCTACGTTGAACTCGATCAGAATTACGATCTCAATCATCTAGAGCCAGAGCCAAATGATGTTATTGCTTTACAGCCTGTCACAATTTCTCGACGACTTTATGATAAGAAGCCAGCGGATCTACTGCAAGAATCTCTACACCCTGCGGTAGATATTTCTGAATTATCTCCGGCAGATCGCGTCTTTGGCTGGGTAAATCAAAAAAATCGAGAACCGAATCAAAAAACATCTAATACTAATGCTTATAAAGGACAATTAAGAATTCATAGTGTTGAATGTAAAACGCCCACTACGCAAGCTCTAAAATCGTTTGATGGCTCTGGACTCCCTCTTGCTATTCTTGGAGAACCTAAACCAGCTCAAACTCGCTTCTATACCGCAGAAGATAAACGTGGCACACCAATTGAGAGCGGGGAAGCGAAAGAGTACGGTTATGAAACGACAGACCGGGGATTACGCGGTCGTAAAGTTTATCCTCATCATGGCGAGTTGCCTGAAGGTTATTGGAATAACCCCACAGATGATCGTGATCGAACAAACCAAGAAGTAGACGGACGTTATCAAGAATATCGCCGCCCCAGTGGTGAAAATGAGCGTAATTCTCAAAATAAATCAATCACCGGTTGGGTTGAGCCAAACACTGAATTTAACTTTGATATTGATATTATCAATTTATCGCAGGTTGAGTTAGGCGCGTTATTGTGGTTATTGAGTTTACCAGAAGACTATCATCATCGTTTAGGAGGAGGAAAGCCGTTAGGTTTTGGGAGTGTACGTCTTGAGATCGATTGTAGTGATCTACGTGAAGGTAAAGACTGGCGAGAGTTTTATCGTTCACTAACTACAGTTGATCAACCCAGCATTGATTCAGAAGAAATTATTGCTGCTTATCGTAATGCCGTTGAGTCTGCTCATAATTCTTCTTTTGATAAAGTTGAATTTATTACTGCCTTCTGTCGTTGTGCAAAAGGCTTTGAGGATGGTTTTCCTGTTCATTACCCACGACTTAATCACCAAATTGATTCAGAAGGTAAAAACTATGAATGGTTTACGAATAATGAAGCAGGTGAAAAATTGAGCTTGCCTAGTCTAGTCACAGCGAAAAGCCTACCTATAGATCCACAACTTGATGATAAATCAGATAATTCAACAGTAGCTTGGGAACGACCAAAATAATTTTCTAGCTTGTATAAAGCTACTTTTTCAAAATATTTAAAAACAAATTTTTTGGAGCATACTAACGATGATCAAAATCATTACTTTTTTAGGAGATCGTGGTCCTTTAGAAACCACTTACTTTTTTAATGGGAAGCTGTACACTGGAGGCGTATTTGCTGAAGCTCTACATAAGTTTTGCTTGTACGATACTATGCTGGTCTGTGTTACAGAAGAGGCAAAAGAAAATACTTGGCCACATCTAGAAAAATTAAATGATTCACGGATTAAGCCTATCGATATACCGATAGGAAGAAATAATGAAGAAATGTGGGAAACATTTAAGATAATTACAGAACATATTAATGAAAAAGATACTGTAATTTTTGATATCACTCATGGTTTACGGTCATTGCCCTTTCTCTCATTTTTGTTTGCAGCTTATTTAAAGACAGCCAAAAATGTAACTATCGATGCAATTTATTATGGTGCTCTAGACCTACGTGATCGAGCAACAAAGGGCCCTGCTCCTGTAATTGATCTTTCCGAATTTATTTCTATGATTGATTGGATTACAGCAACAGATCAGTTTTTACAAACAGGTGACGCTCGTAAGTTAGCTGGACTATTAAATCCCACCCATCAGTCTTCCAATGTAACTAAGAAAGCGGCAAACACACTTTCGGATATTTCTTTGGCAACCCTGTTATGTCAACCTTTTGAACTTTCTAAAACAGCCAAAAATCTTGAAAAATCTTTGTTGAAAGCTCAAAATGACTTAGAAAATAGTGTGCCACCATTTGAAATGCTAAGACAAAAAATAACAAATACATTCAATGACTTTGTTTCTGATCCAGAATCAGACATCAAAAAATCTCTGAAGTCACAATTCAAGCTTATAAAATGGTATCAAGAAAATAATCGTATTCGAGAGGCAATAACACTTTCAAGAGAATGGCTAATCACCATGGTTTCATATCGACTAAGTGTTCCCTTCACTCTTAATGTGCGTAAACGTGAGTTGATTACTAAGGCTATTTCTGGTATCGAAATGGTTGATCGTGGTGCTTTATTACCGGAAGAGTTAAATGAATATGGAAGAATAATCTTTGATTCTTGGAATAAACAAGACAAAAAAAATATCATTCAATTATGGAATGTTTTACAACCTGTACGAAATACTCTTGATCATGCAGGTCATCAAGAAGGGGCTATGTCATTAAAAACAATTGTTAAGAAAGCCGAAGATAATATCACTCCCTTACTAGATGATCTTGCCAAATCTTGGGATATAGCACTTTCTAGTTCTGAAAATAATGTTAACCCCAAACACGATCGCACTTCCTAAAGCTGTGATCGCACCCACTCCCGCACCGATCGCCGCAACGCCCGCCGACCTTGGGTGCGGTGGGATTCAATTAACTGCGGTAACTCCCGAAGGGGTAACATCGGAAAAATGGGACTACGTTCCACTTCGCCATATTGCCCGGACTGTAAGGTGTACAGCCTGAGTTCCTGCTGTTCATAACACCAAATTTCGGGAACTCCTAAGCGGGCGTAAATCGGGAAACGGGCTAAGGATTTATGGGTGAGATCGATTTCAAGAGCGAGGTCGGGAGGCGGGTCTTGATTGAGATCAAAGGTGAGTTTGCCCCGCACCAGGGCCTCATTTTGAAAGTAAAAACAGTTGTCCGGTTCAAGACCGGCTTGTTTAATTTCTCGCCGCCAAGTGGTCGAGCCATAACTTTCGTAGTCTAAATCGAGTTCATCCGCAATGTCTTTAATCGCATCTCCGATCGCATCTCGATAATATTCGTGCTCAGGGAGTGGGGTCATAATTTCTAGGGTTTCGGCACTGTACGCAATCCGGCTGGCCCGATGATCGCCTAAACAATCGAGTAAGGCTTCAAATTGTGGCCAGGTGATGGGGTGGAGGAGGACGCGATCGGCGCGGGGTTGGGTGAGCGTCATGGCGGTATTTTCGTGACCTTGGATCAGTAATAGTATGACCAATCTTGAGCAACAGTTTCAGACCCTGACGGGATTTCAACCCCGGCCCTTTCAAGCCAAAACGATCGCACATCTCCTCAAAAATACCAGCGTCATCCTCCGATCGCCCACCGGATCGGGAAAAACGGAAACCGCGATCGCCCCGTTTTTAATCGCCCAAACCGGCTCGCATCCCTTTCCCCGTCGCTTAATTTATGGGGTTCCCCTCCGGACTTTGGCTCAAAGTCTTTGCCAACGGGCCGAAGACTTGGTGGATCGCTGGTATGCTCAGCAACCGCCCGGCCGTCGTCGCCCGGTGGTGACGCTGCAAACGGGGGAAAACCCCGATGATCCTCGCTTTGAGGGGGACATTATTTTTTGCACCATTGATCAACTGTTGAGCAGTTATCTGAATATTCCCTACAGCGTTGGGCGGGGCAGTGGCAATGTCAATGCTGGCGCGATTTTAGCCGCCTATGTGGTGTTTGATGAGGTGCATTTGCTTGAACCCCAGCGATCGCTCACCACAATGATCAAACTCTTACAAGAGCGCGGCCCCGATCAGCCATTTTTGATCATGACAGCGACCATGACCCAAACCCTAATCACGACCCTCCGCCAAACGATTCAGCCCCACGATCCGGGACGGATTGTCTCGGTGGAGCCGACCCCGGCGGAATTGGTGGCGTTAACGGCGGGGCGATCGCGCACCGTTGCCCCCCTAGATTCGCCCCTCACCGCCGCCCAAATTTGGCACGATTACCAGCATCAACCTTGCCCCCGCACGCTGATTATCTGCAACACGATCGCCCTCGCCCAAACCCTCTATCAACAGTTGTGCGATCGCCAACCCGTAGCGGCGGTGACAATTACCCTGCTCCATTCGCGGTTTTTACCGGGCGATCGCACCGCCAAAGCTGCCCACCTCGAAACCCAATTTGGCCCCCACCCCACCCAGCCCCACATCCTGATCGCCACTCAAGTGATCGAAGTGGGCCTCAATATCAGTTGTGAACGCCTCTACACCCAGCTTGCCCCGATCAATACCCTGGTGCAACGGTTCGGCCGCTGTGCGCGGTTTGCCCAGGAAACGGGCCAGGTGTGGGTGTTTCGGCAGGTGGCGGCGGAGGATGTGGCCCCTGACCCTCCCAGTTTTGCCCCCTACGATCGCGATCGCTGTGAAGCCACCTGGGCCATCCTCCAAGCCCATCACCCCGATCAACCCGTGGATTTTCCCCAGGAACTCCGCTGGTTAGAGGCGGTGCATCAAACCGAAGATCACCAAGCTGCCCAAGTGCGTCAACAGAATGCCGGTGAGTTTGAGCGGCAATTTTGCCAAGCCACCCAGCAGGGCGATCGCAGCGTCATCCCCCACCTGATCCGTGCCACCGATAGCCGCCCCCTCTACAGTCTCCACGATCAACCCCTCTTTTTTGACGACATCGCTCCCACCTCCCTTAACCCCGACGAATACCACTCCTTTACCCTGCCGATCCGCACCTTGCACGGCCTCTTTGCCCAGGCCCAAGCCACCCTCACGCCCCAGGACTGGCTATTTAAGGCCATTGAACGCCCCCGTCGTTCGGAAACCTACGCCCAGCCGAGTTTAATCCCGATTCACTCCCATGACGGCCTCGCTCAGGCGGCGGCGATCGTGATTAATCCCCGCTATGTCAGTTACAGCGATGCGATCGGCCTGCGTATTGATCTCGACGGCGGCGCGGGCTACGAATCCCCCCGCCGCCCCGCTGCCCCCATCCGTGATGACTACACCTACCGGATGGATACCTATGTGGCCCATCTGGCCTGTCTAGGGCGGGCATGGCGGGAGCCGTTTGCTGTGCCGCCGGTGGTGTATGGTTCGGTGCGATCGGCGGTGTTGGGGTTGGGGGGACGGGTGGTGCAGCGGTTTTGGTTGCCGAGGGTGGATGGGGCGATCGCGGCTGAGGTGTTTGAAAGTTTGGTGTATCTGGCGATTTGGGGCCATGATTTGGGCAAGTTACAAACAAGCTGGCAGCACGTGATGCGAGGTTGGCAAACCCAAGCCCATCAAGAGTTTCAGGGGCGATCGCCCCGCGATCATCTTTTGGCCCACACGGATTATGATCCCCAGGTTCCGGGTCAACGGCAGGCGCTGCGGGACTATGAACGCCGTCACAAGCGGCCTAATCATGCGGTGGAAAGTGCGTTTTTGTTTGCGATCGCGTTTTCGGCGGCGATCGCGCCCCGGTTTTCGGCTCAGTTCGGGATGACTGCCGCGACGCTACAGGATTTGGGTCAGGTGGTGTTGTTGGCGATCGCGCGTCATCATTCGGCCTGGGCCCAAGGATGGCGGTTAAAGGATTGCCCGCCGGGGTCGTCGTTACAACTCCACCCCAGGGCACAGGCTGCGATCGCGCGTAGTTGGCAGATTCAAGAACCATTTCTCCCGGTGTGGTTGCGGGGTGCTGCCCCCCAATTGGCCGCAGTGTATCCCCGGCAGCCGTTGCCGTTGGCTCAATTCCCGTTGGCGCGATCGGAGTTTCGTCTCCTGTACGCTTTGGTGGTGCGGGGGTTACGGCTTGCGGATTCGCGATCGGTTCAGCTTTTTTAATTCAATTGCTCTGGACAGGTGGGGGGTGGTCTTCTATGATGGGTGCATCACCAGTTTTTTGCGCCAACCTAAAGCGGGGTCGAAAACCCTAGGGGGTTCGTGCAAAACGCCCAGAACCTTGACAATTCAATAGTTTCAATTTTCAACGTTTGTGATTTTGCTCAGTTTCAGTGTGAAATCACGTTCTCAAATCGGGTCAAAAAATGAGGTTCGCGCAAACAGCGATCTCGACCCAGGCCCAGAGCGGCTTCTAGCCGCCGGACCCGCCAACCCAAAATCCCCGCCAAGGGGACTGAAACATGCGATTAGTGAGGGTTTAGACGGGCAAAACCAACCCGCCAACCCAAAATCCCCGCCAAGGGGACTGAAACCAGTTTTGCCGGTTCCCATTGGGGCATCTAACACGACCCGCCAACCCAAAATCCCCGCCAAGGGGACTGAAACCAGGGCGGGGCGGTTCCGCCGGGGTCGTTTGCCTGCGACCCGCCAACCCAAAATCCCCGCCAAGGGGACTGAAACCATTGATGAAGTAGCCCGTCGGTTTAAGATTCTGGCCCGCCAACCCAAAATCCCCGCCAAGGGGACTGAAACCAATGATGGTGACTCGAATCCCATCTTTATCTTCAACCCGCCAACCCAAAATCCCCGCCAAGGGGACTGAAACTTACCTCATAGGGACAGTCTGCATTATGGTTAAGACCCGCCAACCCAAAATCCCCGCCAAGGGGACTGAAACGTTTTTTGGCTAATGAGATTGAATCGTTCACTCAGGCCCGCCAACCCAAAATCCCCGCCAAGGGGACTGAAACATCAAAGGTCGGGAAAGCGAAGGTCCTCAGTTTACCCGCCAACCCAAAATCCCCGCCAAGGGGACTGAAACAAAGCAATCAAGCGTGAATCGCAAGGTAAACGCGATACCCGCCAACCCAAAATCCCCGCCAAGGGGACTGAAACCACCCCATCGCTTAGTTGCACTGTTGCATAGGGAGTCCCGCCAACCCAAAATCCCCGCCAAGGGGACTGAAACACAACAGCACATCACGCAAGCCCTGAACTCAGCCCCCCCGCCAACCCAAAATCCCCGCCAAGGGGACTGAAACGCTTGATGAAGGATGTGAACCCGACGAAGCCGCCGATGCCCGCCAACCCAAAATCCCCGCCAAGGGGACTGAAACACTTTTTGGCGGCTTTCGAGGCATAGGATGAGGCAACCACCCGCCAACCCAAAATCCCCGCCAAGGGGACTGAAACTACTTGTCGGGAGAATCTGAGGAGACCTTTCACCCCCACCCCGCCAACCCAAAATCCCCGCCAAGGGGACTGAAACTACCGCTCCTAATTCCCTGTGCATCAACTCCGTTAGGCCCGCCAACCCAAAATCCCCGCCAAGGGGACTGAAACCATTCTTCAATCAATTGCTTTAGGTTCGTTTTGAACCCGCCAACCCAAAATCCCCGCCAAGGGGACTGAAACTCCGTTCCTCTAAATCCTTTTTCATCTCGTAGGTACTGTCCCGCCAACCCAAAATCCCCGCCAAGGGGACTGAAACTCCAGACTCGGATGTACTCCGCCACTTTCCTCGCGCAACCCGCCAACCCAAAATCCCCGCCAAGGGGACTGAAACTTGTTCCACTCGTCAAGCACGAGCAAAATTCGGTGGGGTACCCGCCAACCCAAAATCCCCGCCAAGGGGACTGAAACGTCCCATGGATTTAGCCAAATCAAACGCGGTTTCTTTCCCGCCAACCCAAAATCCCCGCCAAGGGGACTGAAACGCTTAAGGAGAGTTGGAGTATGTTTACTAACTCAACCCGCCAACCCAAAATCCCCGCCAAGGGGACTGAAACGTCGCTACGGCTGTCGTCCCGATAAAGATATCGACCCCCGCCAACCCAAAATCCCCGCCAAGGGGACTGAAACACAGGAGAAAGCCAACGGCTTCCGGCTGGAAAGCAACCCGCCAACCCAAAATCCCCGCCAAGGGGACTGAAACAAAATCAAGAATAAGAAATTGAACATGGATATTAATCCCGCCAACCCAAAATCCCCGCCAAGGGGACTGAAACCACCGGCCCGGCGATCATCCCCACGGCAGGAGATTACCCGCCAACCCAAAATCCCCGCCAAGGGGACTGAAACCATACCCCCTGTCCCTTTTGCTAGTCTTTCAATGTCCCGCCAACCCAAAATCCCCGCCAAGGGGACTGAAACCATTAAATGCGGTGATTGTGATTTGGCAGTCAATACCCCCGCCAACCCAAAATCCCCGCCAAGGGGACTGAAACGCCGCTGATCCAAGCGGAGACACGCCCCCCGATATTGACCCGCCAACCCAAAATCCCCGCCAAGGGGACTGAAACCGTTATCGTCCGCAATTTGGGAGAGGTAGAAGAGGTCCCGCCAACCCAAAATCCCCGCCAAGGGGACTGAAACGTCTTGGGGGGCTGGGCCATCCTGAAGATGATCCGACCCGCCAACCCAAAATCCCCGCCAAGGGGACTGAAACCCACGGGACGGAAGTTAAGGCCATGGGTCTAGAGGCCCGCCAACCCAAAATCCCCGCCAAGGGGACTGAAACTTTTGGGTTAGCGTCATTCGGCGTTAGCCTTTTTTTGACCCGCCAACCCAAAATCCCCGCCAAGGGGACTGAAACGTCATTGAGATTTATTCTGCAATAGGAATCGGGGGCCCGCCAACCCAAAATCCCCGCCAAGGGGACTGAAACTTATCGATGAAGTTAGCGATCGCACTTTCCACCGTCCCCGCCAACCCAAAATCCCCGCCAAGGGGACTGAAACACGTCTTTTGGAACGAGATGATCGGGATTGGTCACCCCCGCCAACCCAAAATCCCCGCCAAGGGGACTGAAACGACAAAGACCGCCCGCAAAGACCGGGAAATCAAGCCGCCCGCCAACCCAAAATCCCCGCCAAGGGGACTGAAACCTTCGCTGAGATTCAAGACAGCTAGTGGGGTGAGTCCCGCCAACCCAAAATCCCCGCCAAGGGGACTGAAACTTGAACTGACTCAAACTCCATTGGAAGGTGTGCGATGCCCGCCAACCCAAAATCCCCGCCAAGGGGACTGAAACATCAAACTGCGCCGCCCAGATTAGATCGGTACCATCCTCCCGCCAACCCAAAATCCCCGCCAAGGGGACTGAAACTCATAATTTTTCTTAGACTCTTTCAAATAGTTTGCCCGCCAACCCAAAATCCCCGCCAAGGGGACTGAAACATAATTATGATCATTGACGGTCGGATAGGCTACGCTCGCCCGCCAACCCAAAATCCCCGCCAAGGGGACTGAAACATCATGACGGTCGTAAAATTCTTGACCACGCCCAACCTCGCCAACCCAAAATCCCCGCCAAGGGGACTGAAACTTGGAATATGGCGATCGCCCCACAGCGAAAAACGCATCCTGCGGGGTGGCTCGTGGTTCTTCATGTCCCCGGTCATCTGATATCACCAGATTGAGTTAACGATTTGTCGTGTTGCGGGCGCTGACCCATTGAATATTTTCCTCAAGGTCTGTGGCGGCCTGCATCTCACCCAAGGCCCGGTAGACGGTTTGGGCCTGTTGCCAGGAGACGATCGCGCCCTCGTCATCCTGTTTCACGACCGCCAGATGCCCCAATTGCGCCAACGCCACCGCCCTGGCCAGAGTAGGCGCGGCCTCGGTGGATTCTAATGCTGCTCGGTAGTAGGTTTCGCTGGGTTCGACAAGTAATAACCACCCAAAGTAGAGATTGCCTAAACGCACCGCTAATTCTGGGCTGGGGTCGTGTTGCCAAAGGTCTTCGAGGAGGGCGATACCGGCGGTGATGAATCCCTGCTCAATGTAGAGATCGGCTTGTTGCTGTTGTCGGGTTCGGGGATCGGCGATCGCCTGATTCAGGTCAGCCATTGCAGTCGCGATCGCCGCCTGCTCATCCCCGGTCACAACGGTAAACCCCATACCGCCAGAGTGGGCCGGTTCATCCCAGGAAACGGCTCCGGTCTCTGCTTCAACAAAAAACTGATAGGACTGACCGGGTTCTAAGGGTACGTCGCCAGTGTATTGAATCTCAGTCGCGGTAATCTCGTCCACTTGCCAACTAATCCCCGGCCCTTCGAGAATCACGGTGTAATGGGTTGCGCCCTCGACAGGTCGCCACCGCAGGACGGGCTGAGTTGTGAGGATGTTACTCCGGCGGGGACTGAGGACGTAGGGAATCGGTTTGTTCAGCCAGGTGAAATAGTCGCCGCGCACAGGACAACCGGCCAGATCTGGGGGGCATTCGGGTTCGGTGGCTTGGATTTGGAATTGTGCGGCGGGAGCGAGGGGCTGCGCGAGGCTTGATGTGGGAGCGAAGAGGGTAAGGGTGAGAATCAGAGCAGGGGTAAATTTCAACATGGGGGTTAGTCAGGGCTTGGGGTGTGTAGATAGGGGGGCGATGCATCCTGATTGAACGTGAGCAAGCGAGTTGCGGCGATACCGAGACAGCGATCGTGTTCGTCGATTTCTTCTCGACCGAGTTCTAAGGTTTTTTGCCAATGGGGGAGAGCTTGGGCGGTTTGGCCTTGGGCTTCGAGGGTTTGGGCGAGGAGACAATGGGTATGGGCAGACTGGTCGAGCAGGGCGATCGCCGCCGTTAACTCTGTCTCGGCCCACGTCCAGCGCTGCTGACGAACGCGAATCCAGCCTTTATTTTTGAGACAACTGACCCGAATGCTGGGATACTCGGCGCGGTCTAGGCAGCGTTTGATCAGGGTGAGCATAGGGCCGTAGTCGGTATCACCATTGAGCAGTTTAAAGCGGATATATTCAGCGATCGCCGCCGGATGGTCGAGATAGGCCGCTGCTTCGTAATGGGCGATCGCCTCCTCCCGGCGGCCCCAGCGTTGATCGTAAAGAAAGCCCAAATTATAGCGGGGTTGCGGATAGCGCGGATCGAGACGGCGGGCGATTTCAAAATAGCGTTGGGCGGTGAGGAGGTGATCCTGGCGACTGGCCTGCACCCCTTGATCATTCAGCCACTGCGCCACGGAACTGCGCCCCCCGACAAAAATCAGCAGTCCTGCACCCAAGAGGCCACAGGTGATCAGGATGGATTGGGGCCAATGCGATCGCAGGGTGGGAGGCGCGATCGCTCGCTGATCCTTCATGGTCTGATTTGATCCATGCTTCCCGGCGTTCTGATTGACCCCCAATCCCAACGGCAACGCATAGGGATTTTGCCAAATGACCGGCAACCACGTCGCACAGGGGTATTGGGGTTCAAGGGCTTGGAGGCGTTCCCGCGCTCGGTTCGCCGCCACGGGAATCGGTTCACCGGCCACGAAATCTTGAAGGAAATAGTTTAAAAAGGCTTGAGCGATCGCATCAGGAACCAGATCCCGCATCACGATCATGTGAGGGATTTGGGCATCATCCTGAAGATTTTGGGCCAGCAGCCCTAAGCCGAAACAGGAATTAAACAGGGCCAACTGTAACCCACTGCGCACCGCCTTCCGCAGCCCATACCAAATCTCATTAAATCGCAGCAATTCGCCATCATCATTTAACGCTAGAAACCCTTGCCCCGCCGCGTCGGTATCCCCATGCCCCGCAAACACAATCATGTCCCAGGCCTGTTCCCACAGTTGATCCGTGAGTTCGTAGAGGCGGGGCTGATGGAGTACCTGCACCTCGACGAGGGTGGGGGGTAACGCTTCGAGCAGGGCGCGATCGGATGCGGTATCGAGGCGATCGCTCGCGCCGACGATACCGAGAATGCGCAGCCGTGGGGCGATGTGTGGGGGCGAGGTGATGGGTTTGGCCTGGGGGCTGGTGGTGTCAATCGAGGCGTTGGGATAGCGGCGAAAAAGATCCCAAGCGGGCCAGGGCAATTGCTGCACGCCGAGATCATCGCTTTGAATCAGGAATTGGATCTGGTCGTTTTTGTCGAGGCGATCGATCAAGGTTTCGCGCAGATCTCGAAATTCGGGGCCGTGCAGCCAACTGTTAAACAGGGTACTGAGGGCTTGGGCAGAATCATCGCAGGTTTGGCGGGTGGGGCGGGTGAAGTTGATGTCTTTCATGACGATCGCTCGTCCGCCCTTGCAATAGTGGCGATAGTTCGTTTCCCAATGGTGCTGCACTTGCGACGCAAGCTGTGGCGGTACGGGAATCGTGGCGGCGACAATGCCAGAGGTGCGATTGCGATCGCCCCCCTCCAGAATCTCCAGTTCCACCGCCATCACCGCTGCCCGCAAGCTGCCATTCAGCCTGAGGAACACTTGTTTATCCGGATGATGGGAAATGAAGCCAGTCATAGTCTGCCAGGAGCGTTGCACTCCCCCTAGATCACAAACGATTCTACGAGGATGCGGGTTTTATGGGTGATTTTCACATCAAAGCGATCGCCCGGTTCACCCGTAAACCGAAACTGGAGCCGCTCACTGCCGCCGCCTTGGGCCTGAGCCATCAACTGTTCCGCATCGGGATCAAGCAGCATCAATTGCACCTCCGGCGGCAGGCGATGTTCCGGGTTAATCGGCCAGAGTTCCACCGCCACATCCAATTCCGCATTGGGGTCTTGTTCCACCCACACCACCAACGCCACCGGGTCGGCCCCTTCATCGAGGGCGAACACCTTGCCCCGTTCCACCGCATGAGAGCGCGATCGCATCGCAAAAGCCGGTTTCGGCACAGTCAGGATGCGATCGATCGCCTCCCACGTCGTCGCGATCTCCCCCTGGAGCCAATCCGTCAGGGAATGAATCGCCGCCGCCCCCCTTGGGCCCGCCGTCTCCAGCGTCGGCAATTGGTCATAAAGCACCGTTAGATCCTGCAAGGCCGTCAACGGCACATCCATCACACTGTCCGGCTCCACCGCACAGTAACCCAGCAACGTCGCCACCTGAAACTCAGCATCCAACTGCACCACCACACAGCCCACCTGATCCGTCGTCGGCAGATAACACTGGGTTTCCCCCGCCAACACCGGACGACAGGCCAAATGACCAAACCCCGGAATATACAGATCCGCCACATCCTGAAGGGCGCGGGCTGTGGGTTGCCACGCCCGACTTCCCGGCAGATCGGTGGCAATGCCGAAACCGTTGAGATGTTGATTCACCATCCACACCGCCAAGGTATTGCAATAAATCTGTTGACGTTTGCGATCGCCGCGATGGGGCGCGGCGAAGCCTAAAGCCGTTTGATGGGCGATGGGGGGAATACCGAGTTCCAGGGCAGGGAGTGGGGCCTCTAGCATCATGCTTTGGGAATAGTTGGGTAGGTTCATGGTTCAAGATAGGTTGTGAGTTGTGGATTCAGCTTGTCGAGGCCGCGCCGATAAAAGCGGTAAATTGTACCCCAAGACACTGCAAACTCGGTCGCAATTTCATGCCAGCGATAGCCATCCAAAACACGCAACCCCAAGACTTGGAGGGTAATTTCTGGTCGCCCCTGGACATGAAGCGTTCCTAAACAATTGTCGGGATCGGTCTCAAAATAGGTGCGAATATCCGCCTCTGGCGTGGAGACATGATCTTGGGAAACGGGGTCAGGAGGAACCATGAGTAGATCTTCCACATTGCACCACGGAGCGCGACCGCTGCCCGGTTTGTAATGGGGAATCACTTCTTGCCGAGCTTCGTAAAAAAAGCGACGACGAAAGATGTAATTCACCCATTGCATCACTTCGTATTCAGGGCGATAGTCTTCAATTTTGCGGTAGATATGGGTATGCAGTCGCTGTTTTGCTTCTTCATAAATTTGGTCATATAAATGGACAAACTCGCCTCGATAGGGACGACTGAGCCGACCCGATGCTTGAATGGCTCGCAATAACCGATTTACCAGGGCTTGGCGTTTGGGGCCAATGGGGTGTTTTTGGGCTTCGAGAGCCAGTTTTTTCAGGTGCTGATCTAGATCATCCATAGGTTCGGAACTGGATTTACCGATTGCGATCGCAAGGTCTTCATTACTAGGGTCTGGTGTAAATCTATATTTTTGTACACCCTGCGGAAAAATTTAGAACCTCTGCATAAACTTCACGATACTATCCAGACAAAGAGATACGTTCAATTCTCCCTGGATGGCCCTGTCTTATGTCGCTTCTGCGCCTTGCCCTGTGTTCTGGTTCACTTGTCTTCAGTGGTGCGATCGCCGCCCATCCCGCCCTCGCCCAATCGATCACCCCCGCTCCCGACGGCACAGGAACCGTGATTAATCATAACGGTAACGTTTACGACATCACGGGCGGCACCACAGCGGGGACAAATCTATTTCACTCCTTTGATCGGTTGGGGTTGAGTGTGGGTGAGGTGGCCAATTTCCTCAGCCATCCTGCGATCGTTAACATTTTCGGTCGGGTCATCGGCGGCAATCCCTCGATCATCGATGGCCTGATCCAGGCGAACCCCAACCTCTACCTGATGAACCCCGCCGGTATCATCTTCGGCCCCAACGCCTCCCTCAACATCGGCGGCGATTTCGTCGCTACCACTGCCAACCAGATCGGTTTTGCGGGCGATCAATGGCTCAATGCGTTGGGCACGACGGACTACAGCACGCTTTTGGGCGCTCCGGTGTCGTTTGTGTTCACGGCAAATAACGGGGTGATCATCAATCAGGGCAATTTGGAGGTGGGGAAGAGTAAGGCGATCGCGTTTCTGGGCAGTGGTGCGATCGCAGTGGGTTCCTTGACAGCCCCGGATGGAGTGATTGCGATCGCATCTGTCCCCGGCACTGGCTTAGTGCGTCTATCGCAACCGGGCAGCCTCTTGAGTTATGAGTTTGTGCCGCAACCGGGTCAATTGATTGGCACGCATGATGTAGGGACGTTGGTATCGGGGGCGGTGGGTTTGCCGCAGGAGTTACCGTCAGGGTCTACGGTGGTGTCGGGTTCGGTGACGGCGGGAACGTCTGAGGCGCGGGGTTTGGATATCACAATACGCGATCTAACGGCGGCGGGTGGCATTACGGCAGCGGCGGATAGGAATGTGGTGGTGGATGGGGATATCTCTGCAACGGGGGATGTGCGGTTATGGGGCGATTCGGATGGCATTGACGGCGGCAGTTTAACCATCACAAATGCAGAGATTCGGACAGGTGGGGGTGATTTTGAAGGTTTTGGACGAGGAAGTGAGACCGAACCGCATGGAGTTTCAATTAGTGGATCTGTGATTGATGGGGAAGGGGGAAATATTGATTTAGATGGTGTAGGAGGAAGTGATACAAGTGTTATTGATCATTATGGAGTCAATATTGACAATAATTCATCAATTGTGTCAGTTGATTTTGGTCAAATCAAGATTGTCGGTATAGGGGGTGATGGTTTATTTGAACTCAGTCCGGGGAGATTTAGAGGACATACATATGGAGTGAATATTGATCACAGCTCACTAAATACAGAAAATGGCGTTATATCTTTAGATGGAGCAGCTGGATCAGAAGGACATAAATTTTATGGAATTCATCTTAGTGATACCAATATAACAACACAACAAGGTAATATATTATTAATTGGAGAAGGAAAGGAGAACCTAAGAACCCGTCCGAACTTTGGAATTTATTGTGTAAATTGTAATTTACAAACATCAAGATTTCACAGAGGAAGAGTAGACATTTCTGCTTCCAATAGTATTGTTTATTCTTCTGGTACTATTAGTTCTGGAGGTGGAGGAGTTAATTTTTCCACTGTAGGCTCTGGTAACATTAGCATCTCTGCTGAAGTACAAACTATCACAGATGGAAATATCAATATTATGTCTGTTAGTGGTGCTAGTGTAAGCAACTTGATTCAGGCAGAAGACGGTAATATCAATATAACTTCATTTGGTTCATCTATTGGTGTCAATGCCGATATTTTTGCAAGAGGTGATGGGAATTTGAATTTTTTCTCAGCCGGAACGATACGTGGTTCTGGTTTTTTTGACTCAGGTAATGGAACAATGTCTTTTGAATCAAAATCAGGCTCATCATCACAATCATTTCTTCTTGAAGATTTAGATTTAAAAACTCATGGGCAAAACATTGAATTCATAGGGCATGGATTGTCTATAGGAGATGTGGATTTATCTTCCAACACTGGAAATGGCGGTAGCTTAATCAACCGAGGCACAGGGATAATAAGAATCGGCAGCATTAATACCTCTGGACTAATTGATGGAGGAGATGTTTTCCTAACAACTGGAGCAAGTAATGCAGCCCCCGTAGAGTGGAATGCAATAGAAATAGGAAGTATTAATACTTCAGGGGGGAGGGATGCTGGAGATATTACTCTATACGCCCGAAATGATTCTATTCTTATTTCTGATGCGTTCAATGCTTCTGGTGGTAGGGATGGAGGAGATCTTTCTATTACTGGGGCTGGTCGTGTTATAACTCAGGGTATAAACTCTAACTCGCAACGTAATGCTGGTGATATATATCTAGAAGTTCGCCGAGATCATGAATATTGGGATGCTGGCTGGGTTGGAGAAATTGATACTACTGCTGGGATAATTAGCGCAGCCGGAGGCTTGAATGGTGGAACAGTCACCTTGAGAGCATACACTGACATCAAAACAGGGACAATTACCATGTTCAATCCCGGATTTAATGGTGATGGTGGTGGAATTGATATCCGTAGTTTTGAAGGTAAAATTGATACAACCCAAGGGGATTTAATCAGTGCTTCAGGATCAGGGGTAGGCGGAAATGTAAGCTTAGAAGCAAGTCGTGGTATTTCAGTTGGTGATGTTAGTTCAGAATCAATCAGTACTAACGGTGGTGAAATTCGGTTTAAGAGTTCACGAATTTATACACATGGTGATATCGCAACTAATGACAACACTATTATTTTTGCTGGAAGTACTAATCTACAAGATGATGGAATGTTCAGAGTTTTAGATGATCCAAATATTTTGGGTGAAAGTAATATTACTTTTGAGCAATTCCTAGATGGTAACCATAACCTCATTTTAGAAGCAACCACAATTGACCTGAGCAAAGCTGTCGGCAATACTGATCCTCTCAATCAACTCACAGTCAACGGAACTTTAATAAATACTACTATCAACCCTACCCAAATCACTACCCACGAAACGATTCAAGCGGGTGATATTAACTCTCAAGAAACGATTCATCTTCGCAGTCTTAACGCAGACATCCAAACAGGCAACCTCACAACACCCCAAGAGGTTGTTTTAGAGGGTCAACATATCCAAACCGGAAACATTGAAACCGATACCCGCCTCAGCATCACCACCCCGCAAACCCTCACCACGGGCAACATTACCGCCCCCACCATTGACGCAATCCAAACCCAAGGCGACTTAACCACCGGCCACATCACCACTCAAAACGACCTCACCCTCACCAGTAATCAAGGCGATCTGACCACCGGAAATATCACCGCGTCCGGTCAAGACGTGAACCTCACAGCCCCCCAAAATATTGCAACCGGATTTATTGACACCAGCCACCCCACCACCGGCGGCAACGTTCAGATTGATGGCGGTCATAACGTCAGGATTGACGGCACATTCACCGATCGCAACAACACCAACGCCAGCATCTCCACCGCAGGCGCAGACAGCAGCGGCACAATTGAAATTCGCCATGGGGGTGATGGGGTGGTTCCGTTTCGGGTCGGGGATGCCAGCGTCAACGGTTCTAGCGGCGCGATCGCACGCGGAACCCATGATGAAGGCGCGATCGCACCCGGTAACGACTATCTCTACACCCACCGCCAAGACCAAATCGCGATTATCTCCCGACCCGCACCGCCCCCAATCCCCAACACCCAAGCCCCAACCCCTCGCCAACCCCTGAACACCACGACACCCGCCCCCCTTGCGGGTCAAAATCCCCTCGAAAACCTCGCCTATCTGATCGGGAGTATTCTCAATGCCGAAACCGTCATTACTCGCGATCGCAACAACAGCTATAACTTCACCTGGGAAGTTCCCGATGCAAATTCTGAAAACGACAGCACGATCCTCAACGCCAGTGCCGCCGATCCGGGTTTTAGCCTCAGCTCCTTGCCGTCCCTGGGCATTAGTCTCAACCCTGAAATTGGTCTAACCTCTTTTGCTAATAATCTGAATTCCAATGACCTCGTTTCGGACATTGATCAATTTTTAGAAGAACAATATGAAGAGTATTTTGACGATGAAGATAAAGTTCCCGTTACGGCTGCCAGCGTTCGTCAGATGCTCCAAACCATTGAACAACAAACAAACAAGCGTTCCGTTGTGCTTTACGCCCTAAATCGGCCCAACTTTTTGCAACTGTTGCTCATCGTCCCGGATGGGCCACCCATTTCTAGAACAGTGCCCCTCGTCGCATCGAGCACCCTCCAGCGCACCCTCAGCCGTTTTCGAGATACGGTCAACAGCACGACGCAATCAACGTCCTATCTTCAACCTGCTCAACAACTCTATGACTGGTTAATCCGTCCCTATAGAGACACACTCAACAACCTTAATATTGATACGCTGATTTTCAGTATGGATGCGGGGCTACGGAGCATTCCCCTGGCGGCGTTGCATGATGGTGAACAGTTTCTGATTGAACAATACAGCCTCGGCATGATTCCGAGCGTTAGCCTCACCAATAGTCAGTATGAGCCGCTACATGATGCGCAAGTTTTGGCAATGGGAGCCTCGGAATTTAGGAACTTAACGCCATTACCGGCTGTTCCTCTCGAACTGGAAACCATCACTCAGGCTCGCAATTCTGGCGCTCCATTCCTGAATGAGGCGTTTACCCTGGATGCCTTGAGGGTGAATAGTCGCGATCGCAACCGTAGCATTATCCATCTCGCCACCCATGCCCAGTTTCTCCCGATTCAAGCCAACGGGGTCAACAACTCCTACATCCAATTTTGGGATCAAGCGGCGAATTTTCGGGATTTGCGATCGCTCGGTTGGCACAACGAACCCCAAGTGGAATTGTTGGTGTTGAGTGCCTGCGAAACCGCCCTCGGCGACCCCAACGCGGAACTGGGGTTTGCGGGGTTAGCCGTGCAAACCGGGGTGAAATCTGCCCTCGCGAGTCTTTGGAAAGTGTCCGATGTGGGCACATTGGGGTTGATGGCATCCTTTTATGAGCATCTCAACGACCCAGAGATCACGATCAAAGCCGAAGCCCTCCGCCAGGCTCAACTGGCATTGCTGCGCGGTGAAGTGAGCATTGACAATGGCCGGATCGGCGATCTTCCCTTACCCCCAGCATTGGTCAACACCCAAGGCGATCTCAGTCATCCATTTTTCTGGAGTGGCTTTACCTTGGTGGGCAGCCCATGGTGATCTCAATCCACGCCAAGCAAAACCGGCAAATTGACACTCCCCGCGAAGACAGCGACGGGGATTCTGGGTGCATCGACCGGACTTAACCGAGCCGGATGGCTCCAACCCCGCCAGAAGTCTAATCTCCCCAAGCGGATAACTTCCCCTGTGCCCCACGGTAGTTAGTTCAAGGCGCAGGATACAAACCCGCTTCACTATCGACTCAGCCCGATGCCGCTCCCAGACTAACCCGTTCACCTTCAAGTCTTCCGAGGCGACCAAATCATTAGATTGGATGACGTAGTAGGCAATCCGCCCACTCGTTCCGCTGCCTGCTTATTTCGTAAGTATTCATGTCATGAAAATTTGGCTGTAAGCACTGCTCAGTATGAGTTTCAGCTATTGCGGGCTATTTTGTTATTCTCAATAAACAAGGCTGTAACCCCTAGTCTTGCGTACTTATTGAGAATGAACTGTTAGTTTAGATCTCACCTCGATCTTGAAAGCCTTGCTGTGACTGCGTTTCAAGTACCTGAATCCTTACGAATGTAAAGCGTAAAGCCCCCGTTTTCCAAACGGGGGATATAAGCGAAGGGCTGAATTTATTCAGCCGTGATACCGAGGTATCATAGCAACCATGAAAGCGCTCAAGTTCAAGCTCTACCAACACAAGCGAAATCGATACCTCAAGCGGACAATCAATGCCGCAGGGCGTATCTACAACCATTGTGTTGCCCTCCACAAACGGTACTACCGAATGTGGGGCAAGCACTTGAACTGCGCCCGACTGCAAAAACACATCGCCAAGCTTCGGAAACGGAACCCCTGGTCGGTTGCAGGTGGGTTCTCAAGCCGTACAGGATATCTGCCAACGAATTGAGAAAGCCTATCAACTGTTCTTCAAACACAAAGATAGAAGCGTTCGACCGCCCAACTTCAAGAAAACCCGGAAAATACAAATCCTTCACCCTCAAGCAAGCTGGGTACAAATTCCTCGGTGGCAACCGGGTCAGGATTGGGAACAAAGTCTATCAATATTGGAACTCTCGCCCCATTGAGGGCGAAGGTCAAGACCGTGACGATTAAACGAACTCCCTTGGGAGAACTGTTCATGATTGTCACGGTAGATACCCTGTCAGAACCCCAAGTCAAAACCGAGACAGGTAACATTGCTGGTTTTGATTTTGGACTCAAGACGTTTCTGACCTGTTCTGAGGGATTCAAGATTGATGCCCCCTTGTTCTTCAAGCAGTCACTCAATGCAGTTCGCAAAGCAAGTCGAGAATTATCTCGCAAGCAAAAGGGTTCAGCGAATCGAGAACGTGCCCGATTGAACTTAGCCCGCAAGCATGAAGATATTGCCCATCGACGGCGGGACTGGTTCTGGAAGTTGGCTCACCGCCTGACGAATCAGTTTGATGTGCTGTGTTTTGAAACCTTGAACCTCAAGGCGATGCAGCGGCTTTGGGGGCGTAAGGTGAGTGATTTGGCGTTTCGGGAGTTTCTGCAAATCCTGGAGTGGGTGGCGACGAAGAAGGGGAAGCGGGTGGTCTATGTTGAGCGCTGGTTCCCTTCGAGCAAGACCTGTTCAAGTTGTGGTCATATTTTGGAGCATCTGGATTTAGAGACTCGCCATTGGCGGTGTCCCAGTTGCTCGACAGAGAATGACCGGGATGAGAATGCGGCGATGAATATTAAAGTGGCTGGGGCTTCAGCCATTGGGTTAGGTGATGTCAGACAGGCGTTGCCTGCTATTGCTGTTTGATCCCAGAATCCCCCGTTTTCTAAACGGGGGAGTAAGTCAAAGGGTTCTTAACGTTGTACAGTCCCTCGTTGGCGTGGTCGATCAGTTCTGAACTGTCTGCCCCCACACTGCCCCCAAAATCTTGATTTTAATGACATTTTTTTTCCAATTTTAGGGTGTGGGTGTCGATTGACTCATTAACTGACATCTTGACAAATTATTTGTCATTGCTATAGACAAGCCTGCAACCCTTACTATACATAAGGTTGTGGGCTTTTTGCATTGGAAATTTACTCAAAAGCAAAATTGACAAATTAGGTGTCGTATATTAGGAGTTTGCCAAAATATGTGTCGCTTTTCATTTAGTCCAGATTTTCTGGCTTTTTGACACATTCTGTGTCGCTCAGGGTAAAATAACAACATGTTTGTATTAAACACATTTGTTGTAAATGAATACAGGTAATCAAGAAGCTCATGCAGTTATCACTGACTTCTCTGAGGAGGAGAGGTTAAAACTAGAAGTTATCCAGAGTTTGATGGAACCCTGTGATCACGCTACCTATGGACAAAAGTTAAAAGATGCGGCTCAGAAGCTAGGCAAGTCAAAGCGGACAGTGCAGCGATTAGTTCAGCAGTGGGAGGAGATGGGACTTGCAGCAGTTACTTCAAAGGCGAGGGCTGATAAGGGTAAACATCGTATTTCGCAAGAGTGGCAAGATTTTATTGTTAAGACCTATCGCTTAGGAAACAAGGGCAGTAAGCGGATGTCTCGAAAGCAGGTTGCTTTGAGAGTGCAAGCGAGGGCTGCTGAATTGGGAGAAAAAATGTATCCAAACGAGCGAACGGTTTATCGGGTTCTCCAGCCCATTATCGAAGCACAGGAACAGAAGAAGAGTGTACGTTCGGCTGGGTGGCGGGGAGATCGCTTGTCGGTTAAAACTCGAACTGGTAATGATTTAGTAGTGGAATATACTAATCAGGTGTGGCAATGCGATCATACCTGGGTTGATGTTTTGGTAGTTGATGTCGAGGGAAACATTATTGGTCGTCCTTGGCTGACAACTGTGATTGATACCTATTCACGCTGTATTCTGGGTATCCGGTTAGGGTTTGATGCGCCAAGTTCTCAGGTTGTTGCTTTGGCGTTACGTCATGCGATGCTACCGAAGCAGTATCCGCCTACGTTTGGTTTGCAGTGTGAGTGGGGAACCTACGGGAAGCCCGAATATTTCTACACGGATGGTGGGAAGGACTTTCGATCAGAGCATCTCAGACAAATTGGTATACAGTTAGGCTTTACTTGTGAGTTGCGCGATCGCCCATCTGAAGGTGGTGCCGTTGAGCGTCCTTTCGGGACATTAAATACAGAGCTATTTTCGACACTCCCTGGATATACGGGATCAAATATACAGGAACGTCCAGAGGATGCGGAGAAGGATGCTCGGATGACGTTACGGGACTTGGAACAGTTGATTGTTCGCTATCTTGTGGACAACTATAATCAACGTCTGGATAAGCGAATGGGCGACCAAACTCGCTATCAGCGGTGGGAATCAGGCTTATTAGCAACACCCGCTTTGCTGAGTGAGAGAGAGCTTGATATTTGCTTAATGAAGCAAACTAATCGCTCGATTTACCGTGAGGGCTATATTCGCTTTGAAAATTTGATGTATAAGGGCGAGTATCTGGCGGGTTATGTGGGAGAACGGGTAGTGTTGCGGTATGACCCTAGAGATATTACGACTGTCCTAGTGTATCGGCGGGAGAAGAGTCAAGAGGTATTTCTAGCAAGGGCTTATGCTCAAGACTTAGAAACAGAGCAGTTGACCCTAGAAGATGCAAAGGCGATCAATAAAAAGATTCGAGAGAAAGGTAAGACGATTAGTAATCGTAGCATTCTTGATGAAGTGCGCGATCGCGATCTCTTTGTGTCTAAAAAGAAAACGAAGAAGGAACGGCAGAAGGAAGAACAAACGAGGTTATTTACCCCGGTAACAACTCCTAATTCCAAACAGGAGACAGAAGAGGAAGAGATTGAGCCTGTGGAAAAAATAGATGAGTTACCTCAAGTTGAGATCCTGGATTACGACGAACTAAATGACGATTACGGGTGGTAATGATGGCAAGTGCAGAATCGAAAGCAAAAGCTGAAGCAGTCGCTCAACAGTTAGGAAATTTCGAGAAGACCGAGGAGGATCTAGCGAAAGAGATTCAACGTTTAAGACGTAGAAATGTTGTGCAGTTAGAGCAAGTCAAGCAGTTGCATAATTGGCTGGAGGGAAAGCGCAGGTCACGCCAATGTTGCCGAGTCGTGGGGGAATCTCGTACTGGCAAAACCATTGGTTGCAATGCTTACCGTTTAAGGCATAAGCCAATTCAGGAAACGGGTAAACCACCCATTGTTCCTGTAGTGTACATCGAACCGCCCCAGGATTGTGGTTCAATTGATTTATTTCGGGCAATTATTGAGTATCTAAAGTACAAGGTTCAGAGTCGAGAAAAAGTTCGAGAGCTTCGTAGTCGTGCAATGAAAGTATTAGAACGGTGTCAGGTGGAGACACTAATTATTGATGAAGCCGATCGTTTGAAGCCCAAGACTTTTGCAGATGTTCGAGATATTTTTGATAAGCGGAATATCTCAGTGGTATTGGTGGGAACAGATCGCTTAGATAATGTCATTAAGCGAGATGAGCAAGTTCATAATCGCTTTCGAGCTTGCTATCGCTTTGGGAAGTTGACAGGGACGGAATTTGAGCAAGTGGTGAAGATTTGGGAGCGAGATATCTTACGCTTACCTATTCCCTCGAATTTACATGCGAAGAACATGTTGAAGATTCTTGGACAGGCAACAGGAGGTTATATCGGCTTGTTGGATATGATTTTGCGGGAGACAGCGGTTCGAGCGTTGGAGAAGGGATTAGGGAAGATTAACTTGGAAACGTTGAAGGAAGTCGCAGAAGAGTACAGCTAATGAATGATTGGGAAATTCAGCCTTGGTTGTTTGTGGTTGAACCTTATGAGGGGGAAAGCCTGAGTCATTTTCTGGGGCGGTTTCGTCGAGAGAATGACCTTACTCCTGCGGGGTTGGGACGGGAGGCGGAAATAGGGGCGGTTGTATCTCGGTGGGAGAAGTTTCGCCTAATTCCGTTTCCGTCGCAACGGGAGTTGGAGAAGTTAGCGCAGGTAGTACAGGTGGATGCTGCACGATTACGGGTGATGTTGCCGCCCGATGGGGTGGGAATGAAAATGACTCCGATTCGCCTCTGTGGAGCTTGTTATAGAGAAGTTCGTTGTCATCGGATGGAATGGCAGTATAAGACGAGCGATCGCTGTGACAAGCATCCGTTGCGGTTGTTGTCGGAATGCCCTAACTGTGGGGCACGGTTTCCCATTCCATCGCTATGGCAGGATGGTTGGTGTACTCGGTGTTTTACAACATTTGGAGAGATGGCAGAGAGTCAGAAACCGCTCTAACAGCTCAGGTTAGTAGTAGTCTAAGTTGACTACACTGTCAAACTGGCACCATTTTTTCTGAGCCAATCTTTTCTCTCACGGTAGTCTGGCAGCACTTTATCGACTTCGTTCCAGAAGGCATTGCTATGGTTACGGTAGTGGAAGTGGCAGAGTTCGTGGACGACGATGTAGTCAATGATTTTGGGTGGTGCCATCATGCACTTCCAGTGGAAATTGAGCCAGCCATTAGTGCCACAGCTAGCCCAGCGATAGCCCAGGTCTTTGACTTTGATTCCTGTAGCGTGGACACCAACTTTTGGGGCAAAGTAGCTAACTCGATCACGAAACCGTTGTTGTCCCTTCTCAGTGAAATAATTGGCAAAGGCTTGTTTAGCGGCTTGAGTCCCGTCCTTCTCGATCGCCGATCGATCTAAAAAAAAGCGACCGTTTTTCAACTTCAGGGGATGGTTCTGACTGGAGACGAGAGACAAGCGATAGGTGCGGCCCAGATACAAGAAGGTTTCACCGTTGACCCATTCACGAACTATAGTACTGGCGTTAAGGTCTTTCCACTCAGCCAGGTTGCGGTAAATCCACATGCGCTTGGATTCGACAATTGCATCGACTTGTTCTGGAGTGTATTCGGCGGGTGGACGTACAGTAACTCTGCCATCGCGCTCAATCACAATATCGGTAGTTCTACGCGAGCTGCCAGATAGTAATTGGTATTCGATATCTCTGACACAGCGAACATTCATGACTGATTAGTCTTGCCTTTCAATAATTCGGTGTGGCGGTTTTTGGCGAGTTTCATGATTTCGATCGCGATTCGTTCACGGTTGGCTTTCAACTCGGCAATACCCGTCAGGGTCAGCGCGGTCTTGATTTCACTGCGAGTGCGCTTTTGTTTGTCGCTATTATTCCAGAAATCGATACTGCTAATACTAGCCTGTAAGGTTTCGACAACTGCTTCCATTAGCACCTTCATTTTAGGTTTGGCATCTGGCGGCACATCACTATCTGGGAAAGCCTGGTTGGCAATGTGTTCGTAGAACGTTGTTGCTTCCTTGCTCATGCCCTCTTCACCCCGCTGACGACCCGCGATCGCCTCAGCCCGGATTTTTTCTAGTTCGATAGCGAGCTGATCCCAGCGGTCTTGATATTCCTCGATCAGGTGCTCGACTTTCTCGGACAAACTTTTGTAGAAGGCGGGGTCTTCGTCGTGGTGGACTGTGCAGTGTTTGCGGATGGCGTGCTCCATTTCGCTAGCTTTCGCTTCGTCGTTATCCCCTGAATGCTGGTTGAGTTGCTCCATGAAATCGGCGGAGAGCAGCTCAACTGGGGGGACTTTGGGATTAATACCCAGGCTAATCAAATGCTCGTTGATTAAATCTCGGACTTTTTTCCCAGCATCACCTAAGTCGAGGCTGGTGTCTTTGTAACGCTCTTTGGTAACTCGAAGGATATAGCCTAGACGCTTGGCAGGGACACGATAACTCTGGCCAAGGGGGTTAGGCAAAATAATATCCAGGCTGGCCAGGAATTTTTTCAGATAGACCTCAAAGTCTGCCCGAATTTTCTCGTCTTTGAGCAGCTTAACGGCTTCGTGGACTACGGCAGCATCAGCTTCGACCGTCTCTAGGTTTCCTTCAGCATAATCGCGTATTTTTGCAACTTTGTGTCTTGTGAACAGTTGCAGCAGACGTTGATAACGCTCTTCTAACATTGGCATCTCTGAGGCGATGCTCTTTAAGCCCTGGGCGAGTTCTTGCTGTTCATGGGTGGCGGCGTATAGGGTCAAAGCCTCGGTGAGATTTTCGGTTAGGCCGATGTAATCGACAATATAGCCTCGCTGTTTCCCTTGCTTGACCCGGTTGGTGCGAGCGATCGCTTGCAGCAGTGTATGCTCTTTGATTTTCTTGTCGAGATACATAACCTGCTCAATGGGGGCATCAAAGCCGGTAAGCAGCATGTCACACACCACCAAAAAGGCAATGCCAGTGTGGGGCTTATCAGGATCGTCGAAGTCGAAGGGGCGGCAAAAGTTATCAACGGCGTTCCAGGCGCGGGCCTGCTTGCGGGCTTCTGAGACATAAGCGGGTTCGTTGGTGCCGCTACCAGAGATCACCACCGCTGCCTTGAGGAAGCGCAATCTGCGGATACGTTCGGGATCATGGGTCTCTAACTGGGCGATGGTGTCCGCTAAAGCTTGATGGATAGCTTTTTGATAGCGCACGGCGGCAAGCTTGGAATGGCAGACGACTTGAGCCTTGAAGCCGTTGGGAAAAATGTGCTCTAGATAATGTTTCACCAAGTCCTTGGCGATCGCGCTAATCCGTTGCTCAGCTTCTAGTAGGTCGCCGGTCGCCCCATACTTCTTTTTGATGGCGAGCAGTTCTTCATCGGTGCGATCGCGAAAGAGGTTTGCAAAGCGGGTTTCAAAGCCATGTTTATCCTGAAGGGCATCGTCGGAGGTGCGGCCCTCATACAAAATTTGCAGGGTGGTGCCGTCGGCCACGGCATCCATGAGACGGTAGGTATCGATATAGTCGCCAAAACGGTTCTGGGTTTTCTTTTCGCCGTGGCGATCGGTAATGAGGGGAGTGCCGGTAAAGGCGATGCGGGCGGCATGGGGGAAGGCTTCAAAGACGTTTTCACCCAGGTCGGAGCTTTGGGTGCGGTGGGCCTCGTCAATCATCAGCACAATGCGGTCGGAGTTATTGACCACCCCAAAGGTCTGGTCGCTGGGAATGGCGCGATAGGTGCCCAGGGCTTCGGCCACTTTCAGCGGCATGGCTGGGTCGCGCTGCTGAAACTTATGCACCATCACCATGTTGATGTCGGAGGTGTCGGTAGACAGGCGATCGCGCAGGGATTGGGTACTGTCGATAGTGTGAACTCGTCCCCCAATGAGCGTGGCGGTTTTAGAAAGCTGATCTTCAAGATCGACGCGATCGTTAATTAACACAATTTTGTAGTCGCTCAGATCTGGGGTCGTCCGTAGCATTCGTGCCACAAACACCATGGTTAAGCTTTTGCCTGATCCCTGGGTGTGCCAAACGACACCACTTCTCTCTGTAGCGTTTTGGCCTTGGCGCAGGCGATCGATAATTTTGTGGGCGGCGCGAAATTGCTGGTAACGGCATACCACCTTAATGCGCGGGCCACTGTCGGTGTCCATAAAGACGCTAGAGGTGCGCAGGATGCTCAACAGGTTAGTTTTGTTGAGCATACCGTTGATGAGCTGTTGTTGTTGATTCAGTCCCTCGGCGGCGCTCTCCGGTTTGGGCCACTGAGTTTTCCAGGGATAGAAATGCTCTAGACCGGAGGTAATGGTGCCGTAGTCGGCCTCGATGCCCGTGCTGCGCATGACAAACAGGTTAGTGTGAAACAGGCGCGGCTCTCCTTCCCGTAAACCATGGCGGGTCGTCTCTTCCCGCTGGTTCATGTAGCGCTGGAGCTGCTCAAAGGCTTCAGCCATGGGGTTGGCGCAGGTGGTACTGCCTTTCTTACATTCGACCACCACCAAAGGGATGCCGTTCACGAACAGCACAAGGTCGGGAATGATGAACTGCTTGACGCAACCGGGCGTATCAATGCGGAACTGGTTGATGGCGTGAAACTGGTTGCGTTCAGGATTGGCAAAGTCAATGAGCTTGACTACCGGATCTTCTTCCCCGGTTTGCTCGTTGACATCCACCTGGGCTTTGAACAGCAGTTTTTGAATGGCTTCGTTGGCTTCGAGGAGGGTGCGGTTGGGCTGCCGCAGGATGTCGTCTTGCAGGTCTTGGAGCTGCTTGGTCGTGAGCCAGGGAGTACCGTCGGCGGTGGTGTTGAGGGCGGCGACGGCTTGGGTAAACACATTGGGCAGCAGCCATTGGCGAAAGTTGGTTCGCAGGCTTTGGGTCGGGTCGCTGGGGATTTGTGAACCTTGATCGATAACCTGCCAGCCCAGGGTTTGGATCTGCTGGAGAAAGGGCTGTTCGACTTCGGTATATTCGCTCATGATTTAGAAATACGGAATACAGCGAATGGTTTGGAGGATGCAGTTTTTTTGGTATAATCGTACTAATTCGATGAGATCGCCTATACACAACTTCATCTTGATGTAATGAGCGCGATCGCAGCGACTAGAGACAGACAGAACTAATACACCTTAAAGGGGTTGCGATCGCTAAGCTATAATGAAACGTCTTTAAAGATTTTGCTCTAAACGGTGGTGTTAAAACGTCTCTCCCCACAGGAAGCCCGCACAAGGCTTGGGATTCTAACTCAGCAAGCAAGCAACACTCAACCCAATCTAGCGCAAAAGCTAACTGCACTATCGAAGTGGATCAAAGATAAAAAAGACGGTCTATTAACGAGCAAGCCTTACGTCCTAGATCTACTCACCGAGATCATCCTGGATGTTGAGCTTTGGCTAATACTCAGTGCTTTCAGTCCTGAGGATAGGCAGGAATTGTATGCTAGCGAGAATTTTTCAGTTACAGAACAGTACTGGTTTGACGTTTTATTTCCACGCTGGATCAATGATCAAGACCCAAAGTTTCCGACTTGGAAGCGGGAGGTGATGAACGGTAACTTCAAGCGAGAGGATGAGTCAATCTTGAGAGACCTTACCCGCGAAATTGAGGGGCGTGGGGGAAGCTATCTGTGGAAGCATCTACTTGATTTGTCTATGGCAACGGATCTGTTGGCCTCTGGGCAGCAGGAGGCAACGCTGTGCGTCCAGCTAACGACGCTTTCAGAGCCGTATCTGACCGAGAAGCGACAGTCATGGGAGGCAACCCTACAATATTGGGATATTTTGTGGGGACTGCTCGTCAGTTACAACCCGATGGGCGATGCACTTACCCTTCGGCTTGCTGAAGATATTTTGCGCTGTAGCGATGCGCCAACGGCTAACGGTTACAATCTTGTTACGAACCTTTAAGGCAATTGCCCGGTATCGGTCATGACTAGCGAAAACAACATTTTTAGTTTTAGCGAAAGCACTGACCCTCTAGAAAAAGCTAGGGCGGCTTTGCGTGCCGTGCGCCAATATCAGCAGGATTGGCAAGAGCACGGGGTTGATCGAGTTCACAAGTATTTTGATGATGTCGAGGGAGATTGGCTTGAGAATTTTGATGAGATACCAGCGGAAGTTTCGCTAGCTCAAATTTCAAAAGTCAATTTTTCTGATATCGTCACTCAGCTAAAATCATTAGGATTATCCAAATCTTTTATTGAACGTGTGGCTTTCCCCTCTTGGTGGAGAGGTGATTTTGAAAATGATGCAGAAGCACAATTCAAACTTTTGACTGCTTTGGCAAAACGCCTTCGCTTAGAAATTAACGTTCAAGGTTCATTAGACCTTTCTTTAAGTTTTTTGCTAATACCAGCGGCAAAGTTTAAATTGCAGAAAAAGCAAGAAAAGCCAGAGCTTTTTAGCTATCTAGCATCAAGTGTTGCCAACATCGTTCTTGGGGCTGTTGATCTGCCTTATCTACCTATTCCTGCTAATCCATCAGTGATCAGGAAATCAATACTTCAAAAGGGTTCTTGTGTAAGCTTAGAAAGCTTATTAGATTTTTGTTGGAGTTGTGGGCTTCCAGTTATTCAGTTTGATTTGTCTACTCTTTTTGGAAAAGGCAATAACGGACTTACCAAGTCTGACGGCTTGGTGTTTATGACCGATAATCGACCTACTATTATCATCGGTTCTTCTCATAAGTATTCCGCTTGGCTACTTTTTATTCTGGCTCATGAGTTAGGGCATATCGCTTGTAGCCATCTACAAGAGGGGATTTTGTCGGATGAATCCTTTAAGGGTGGTGTAAATGACGAAGAAGAAGAAGAAGCTAACCAGTTTGCGACACAGCTTTTGTTTGGGGATTTTTCTCCTCGCTGGGCGAGAACTCTCAACCAGAAAACTCTCTTCAACAAAGCTCAACGCTTAGGCAAGGAACAGAATCTTGATCCGGGTGCGCTGATTCTTAACTATGGTTGGCAAACCGGCAATTGGGGATGTGCTATGGCGGCATTGAAGCGTCTAGAACCTAATGCTAATGCTCCAACGCAGATTAATGCCTATTATCAAAGTCATCTGATCAACCTTGATGATGATAGTCGAGAGTATCTTGAGCAGGTGAAGGTTTTGGCTACTTGAGGAAACTTGACAGATTTCTTCTTTTATCGAAAGTCATCAAGTTCTTGCAGATCGGTGTGTTCAGCCATGATCCTCCTCATCAGCGTCAACGTTGACCGGAACTTTGCCAGTGAGCAAATCGTTCATTAAGCCAGCTTTTGCTTTGTGAAGCTTATTGAGGGTTGTCTTCTCCGTTTGTAGCTTAAGTTCAATGCCATCGATTCTTATTACTATCCTTCGTTGCTCTTCAAGATCGTGGGGACACGATATCAGAATCTTTTGTAAATTTGTAGGATTAATGTTGACCTGCTGAACGCCGGGTGTTGCATAGCGCCTCAAAGCATTTTGGGATGATACTTGACTCATCCAATATGAGAAGAAATGTGGAAGAATCATGTCATCATGCAAATTTATGCGAACTAAGTAAGAAGCAAAAGAACATTCGGAAAGTTCGCCTCGCCAAATGGCTGTTTTCCCTACATGCTCTATTGAATTTGTGCGGTTATAAAGTACATCTCCATTTTTAATCTTTAGATTGTCAGCATCTAGGTTACTTGTGTATTTGATGTCAGAAACATCAAATGAATTTTCCTGAATATTATTCATTCTCAGAACAGGTATTCCTACCTCTTCATCACTTAAACTTGTTGAGATTCCATATTGTGCCGATTTAACATATTGTTTAATTGGCATACAATTCCAATCCTTGGGAATCCAACCGATCGCGCTCTCCTGATACAACTCTGGTGCTTCTTCACGGGGCGATCGCAGCTTACCATCTGCACCAATGCCACGGGTAAACAGGTCGTGCATCAGCCCTGACTTAATCTGCTGATATTTCTCGATCAGGGCTTCTGTGTGGGCGATCGCGCGATCGATTGTTTGAAGAGTGGCGGCAATAGATTGCTGCTGATTAATTGGAGGTAGCTGTAAAGGAATGCTAGCTAGATGCTCAGCAGAGATGTGTATTACAGAGCTACCCTGACCTAACCTCGCTTTGTTCTTGTTGGCATAATCACTATTGACGGCATAGCCTGCAAAGTAAGGATCAAGGCTTGAGCTTGGACGGAAAATGAGTGTATCGCCTCCTGCATAAGCCTTCTCTTGACCACAATAGGCTGCTGCCTTGCCTATTTCTTCAAATGTTTCTCCAGACCCAGCAAAGATAACATCACCAGTTTGGAGTGGTGTGTATGAAGATGCTCTATCAGGTTCGATGGCAGAACAAAAGTTTTTGACTATGCAATCATGATGCGTGTAAATATCACCATAGCGAATACAAGGAAGACCGTTATCACTTTCATCAGAACGAGTCCCACCTTGTCCTCGGAAAAATCTACCGAGAGATCCTAAAGAAACTGTTTTCCAATTATCTGGCAAAGTCACATTACTCATACCCCAACTCCACCAAAAACGCATGTAACTCCCGTGCCGCCTCATCCCGCTGCGCCTCGATCTCCTTCGCCGTCACCGCATACTTCTCCCAAAGGTTCTCAATTGCCCGTACACAAGCCCGCTGATCTGCCCGTAAATAGCGTTCATAGGTTTCCATCAGCCATTTCCGTAGCCGCTCAATAATCACCGTCCGCGCCTCATCCGTTGAGATTTTTTCTCGCGCACTTTGCACCAATTCATCGCGGCTACTCTCCGTCGCCTTGATGCTGGCCCGCAGCGTTTTGACTTCCTCCTCCAAAACCCTATGGTGTTCCAAACTTGCGGCAATGCTTGCGGCCCGGTGGTAAGCCTGCTGCCCCTGCGCGATCGCCTCCTTTAACGGAATAGCATACTCACTGATCTGCCCCACCTCCATCGCCAACCCCAAAATGCGATTTCCATTGGCAAATTGCGCCTCTTTCTGAGACAAACCTGCCGTACAGTAAAAACCTTTCTTTGCGCCAGAGGGTAACAGTCCCACCGCCTTGATTTCGGTGAAAATATTACCCGCTAAAGCCTTCACCTGCTTGAGTTGCGCCTTCCATGCCGCAGTCTGGAGCCTCAGCTCCTCCTTCTGGCTTTTCACCTCGTCACTGGGCAAAACCCCCGTATCGTCCGTATCCTCAAAATCCTCCTCATCCGCCGCCGCAAACAGCGATCGCAACTCCGCCAGTCGCGTCTGGGCCTGCTCCAGCTCCGCCAACACCTCCGGGAACTGGCTCTGCAAAAGATCCTCATCCGGAATCAGTTCCGGCCCCCAACCGCTGGCCGCGATCGATTTAAAGTCTGCCTTCAGCACGTCCACATAGTTGGCAAACGCCCCCCGCACCTGGAACGCCGTCAGCAACTGCTGATCCACCAACGCCGCCTCAATGCTCCCCAGCAGACCGCTGCGCAGGGTGTAGACATTCCGGGGCCGCGCCTCCTGATTCGCCGCATCGGGTGCCAGCGCCTCCACGATCGGCAGGTTCGCCTGCCACCACTCCGCCAGGGTTTGCATAAACTGCTGGTGACGGGTCGTGACGCTCTGATGCGTCGCCACAAAATCGGCAATATCGCGCTTACTCGTTAGCACTGGGGCAAAGTCCAGATAAGTCTCATCGCGGGGCACAAAGGCATCCTCACGCAGTTGCCCATAGTTTTGCCAAAAGTGCGCCAGGCTATCGACCTCCACCTTCGGCACGCCCCCATGCAGATGCGCCCGCACATCGTGGGGTTCCGGCGGCGGGGCATTGTCCACATAGCGGCGAATGTTGCAGTTGTACTCCTCACCGACAATCTCCGACCGGGGCACCATCCGCGCATAGGCTGGAATGTCTGCCTTCGTGCGATAAGCGTAGACAATTTTGTCGATGTCTTCAGGCCTCAAAAAGTTTTGCGCCTTGCCCTCCCGGTACTCGCGATCGGCATTGATAAACAGCACCTCGTCACGCTCCTGCGCTCCCACCTTGTTCATCACCAACAGGCAGGCCGGAATGCCCGTGCCATAAAACAAGTTACTGGGCAGGCCAATAACCGCCTCTAGATAGCCGTGGTCGATGAAGTACTTGCGGGCCTCCCGCTCCTCGCCGCCGCGAAACAGCACCCCATGGGGCATCACCGTCGCCATGCGGCCATCATGCTTCAGCACCGCCAGCATGTGCTGCACAAACATTAGGTCAGCCTTCTTGCCCTTTGCCGGCATCATCACCGGAAACCGACCATCAAATTTCAAGCCTTTCTTGATGTAGTTCTGGCTAAACGGCGGATTAGCAAGGACGCGATCGAACCGTTTCAACTCGTTGTTCTCATCCAAATGCTGGGGTTCACGAATCGTGTCCTCCTGCCGAATATCCGCATGGGAAATGCCGTGCAGCAGCATATTCATCTTGCAAATCGACCAGGTGGTTCCCATCTTTTCCTGACCAAACAGCGCCAGCTCATCGGCACTGCCTCCCTTTTCCCGCAGGTAGTCCCGCATCTGAATCAGCATACCGCCCGACCCTACCGTAGGGTCATAGACCCGCATCCCCTCTTTGGGGTCACAAATTTCCACACAAATTCGCACCACTTCAGCCGGTGTGTAAAATTCGCCTGCCTTTTTCCCCGCCGAGTCCGCAAAATACTTGATCAGGTACTCATAGGCCGCCCCCAGCAGATCTGGAAACTCAAAGTCGCTATCTTTCAGGGGGATCTTCTCAAAATTCAGCAAAAAATCAGACAGCGTGTCGTCATCTAATGTTCGTTGCCCAATCTTGCGGTTGAAGTTAATCCCTTTGAGCACATCCTCCAGAACATCGACGTTGGCTTCTTCAATGGCCTCCAGAGCTTTATTGAGCGTCGTACCAACGTTTTCCTTGACGTGCTTCAACGCTGGATGGTGAATGATCTTGGTCGTCCCGTCGTCTTCAGTGACGGTTTCTTCCCAAGGTTCATTCCACCGAGCACTACAGGGAATGTAAAAGTATTTTCCAGAATAATTATCGTGATCCGCTAACGCTTCTTCAATATCTGCGATCGCCATGCCCTGGGACGCGAACTCTGCACGCAACTCAGCCCGTCGCTGATCAAAGAGGTCACTCGCCCGCTTTAAGAACAACATGCCAAAGATGTACTCTTTGAACTCGCTGGCATCCATGCTGCCGCGTAGATCATCGCAGGCCGTCAACAGCAGATTGTATAAGCGGGAAAGCGTTAGTTTCATTGATTAAGCAAAATTGATTTGATTCTAAGGCAAAAGTTGTTACAGTCTGCTTCCGAAACTATGCAGCATACAAGAACACTAGATTGACCTAGATAGAGAGACGCGATGTTCCTGAAGTCCTTATATAGCGAAGGTTTTTACTCTCTGCGATAAGGTTTATTAATTTAATTAGGGCTAATTTTATTTGATAATTTTGAATAAATTTGCTCTAACCAGACAGGAATGACAGGTTGACCGGCATCGAGAGACGCGATCGCACCTTCACGATCGAACTCCACTAATTCTAATTTTCCTCTCATTTCCTCCCACTTCAACATAAACCGCCTTGCAATGGGCGGTTCAACAAACCGAGGTTCAATTGCCCGTAGCTTCATCAAGCTCTCATGCGCCACCTCAAACGTCAATCCCAGCGAGAGCCAATAGGCCATCACCGACAACTCCACCAGATTTGCCTGGGAGTAGTAGATACTGCGTCCTGTCCCCGTCGCATTAATCGTCGGAATGACCACCTCCTTCTCCCGCCAATACTGCAACTGGCGCAACGTACAGCCTGTAATGTCCGCAGCCTCGCGACTGCTAAAAAATGGTTGTTCCATGGGTTCAATTTTAGAAGAACCCGCTATAATACATACATGTTTGTATTAAACACATACGTTGGTTGTCATGAGCCAGATTACAATCCAGTGTCGCCTCGTTGCCAGTGAAGCTACTCGCCAAGTCCTGTGGACACTTATGGCAGAGCGCAACACACCTCTCATCAACGAACTGCTGGCACAAATGGCACAGCATCCTGACCTAGAGGAGTGGCGACAAAAGGGAAAACCTACCCCTGGCGTAGTCAAGAAGCTCTGTGACCCCCTGCGACAAGACCCCCGCTTCATGGGTCAACCTGGGCGTTTTTATTCAAGCGCGATCGCGCTCGTTGAATACATCTACAAATCTTGGCTCAAACTCCAGCAACGGCTACAACGCAAACTCGAAGGGCAACAACGTTGGCTCGGAATGCTCAAGAGTGACCCAGAACTTTGTGAAGAAAACCACTGTACCCTCGATACTCTCCGCGACAAGGCAGCCGAAATCTTAGCGTCTCTTGAATCCCCTCAGCCGAAGCAGGGTAAGGTAAAGACGAAAAAAGCAAAAGCTCAATCAAGTCCTCGTCAGAGCCTCTTTGAAATGCACGATGGTGCTGAAGATGGGTTTGTGAAAAGCGCGATCGCCTACCTCCTCAAAAACGGTGGCAAACTTCCCACCCACGAAGAAGACCCCAAGAAATTTGCCAAACGCAGACGCAAAGCAGAAGTCAAGGTTGAGCGACTGATCCATCAAATCACCGCCAGCCTCCCCAAAGGGCGAGACTTAACCGGAGAACGATGGCTCGAAACTCTTCTTACCGCCTCCTATACCGCCCCAAAGGATGCACAACAAACGAAGGTATGGCAAAGCATCCTCTTGACCAAAACCAAGGCAGTTCCCTACCCCATCAACTACGAAACCAACGAAGATCTCACTTGGAGTAAAAACGAAAAAGGTCGTCTCTGTGTCCGTTTCAACGGCTTGAGTGAACATACCTTCCAAATTTACTGTGATCAACGCCAGCTCAAATGGTTCCAACGCTTCTATGAAGACCAAGAAGTTAAACGCACCAGCAAGAATCAACACTCCACTAGCCTCTTTACTCTACGCTCAGGACGCATTGTTTGGCAGGAAAGCGATCGCAACGATAAACCCTGGACAGCCAATCACATCACCCTCTGCTGTACTCTCGACACACGCCTCTGGTCAGCCGAAGGAACAGAGGAAGTTCGCACCGAAAAAGCAATAGACATCGCCAAAACCTTAACTAACATGAACGAAAAAGGCGATCTCAATGACAAACAACAAGCCTTCATCAAACGAAAAACTGCTACTCTCGACCGCATCAATAACCCCTACCCTCGTCCTAGCAAGCCCCTCTATCACGGTCAATCGCATATTCTAGTTGGGGTTGCTCTCGGACTCGACAAGCCTGCAACCGTCGCTGTCGTAGATGGTACAACGGGCAAAGCAATCACCTACCGCAATCTCAAGCAACTTTTGGGTGAAAACTACAAACTCGTCAACCGTCAACGTCAACAGAAACAAGCCCAATCTCACCAACGCCACAAAGCCCAAAAACGCTCTGGTACTGATCAGTTTGGTGATTCTGAGTTAGGACAACATATTGACCGCCTGTTAGCAAAAGCCATTGTGGCCTTCGCTCACAGTCAAAGTGCAGGAAGTATCGTCGTTCCCAAGCTCGAAGATATACGGGAAATTGTCCAAAGCGAAATCCAAGCCAGAGCTGAGGAAAAAGTGCCAGGCTACATCGAAGGACAAAAGCAATACGCCAAACGGTATCGTGTGCAAGTCCATCAGTGGAGCTACGGTAGATTGATCGACAGCATCAAGTCGAAAGCAACCCAGCAACAAGTCGTGATTGAAGAGGGGAAACAACCTGTACGGGGCAGTCCAGAAGCGCAAGCGACGGAGCTAGCCATATCAACCTATCATCTTCGCGCAAGTTCTTAAGAAAGAAATCCGCCACTTTCCGTACCTTGACAATAGAATAGAGATAATCGCGCCGTAGGTCATGTTCTTTCAGAACCGCTGAACTACGAAAAATATGGGCTAGTTTGCTTGTTTGACAGCAAGTGTGCTTTCTGGCCCTGGTAGCTGTCCGCCCTGATGCTGATTTCTGCACACCTTAATAGCAGAAATGATTAACTTGAGAAATGAAACGCTTGTGCCTTCATTTTACGAGGTCGGTGCGCTCCCAGCAATAAGAGTGTGGGTTTACCACAGTGATGGCTACCGAATCACCCCCGACCAAGGGGGAATCCACCCCAATCTTCTCATTTCTGGCGTATACGAAGCGGGGTCAAAATCCCCAAGAGGTTCGCCAAAATGGGAAACCCCTTTCTCAATCTGCTTTCTAGGCTTTTGATCTGGTCTTTCAGGGCAGTTAACCCAAAGCCAACAGCGACGTTTCCGGCAGATCTGCCAAAACTGAGGTGGGAAAGCAGTCTGGATAAGGCTTCACCAGGGAGCGGTTTCAATGACCATCCCACGTTGGGATGGATTGAAAGAGGCACTCCTTTTCCGGGAACACTCCCTTCCTGAGTTTCAATGACCATCCCACGTTGGGATGGATTGAAAGATTTCCATACTGATACCCTCTCTCCACCGAAATATCGTTTCAATGACCATCCCACGTTGGGATGGATTGAAAGAGACAGCATCTTGCGTGTTCACGATATCTTCTGGAGAGTTTCAATGACCATCCCACGTTGGGATGGATTGAAAGAGGTTTGCCTCGGAGATGTTTGCCCTAGTGAGATTGGTTGCTGAAACCATCCCAAGGTGGGATTAGGTTGAAAGAGTAATACAAGAATTGGGTGGATTGAAAGCAAGTCCCACCGTCCCCTACTTTAGTGCAATGCAAGATTACACAACAAACTTGCTCTGAATGTATGGAAGGTTCGTAAAAGTGGTGACAAATAATTTGTCAAGATGACATCAATTTGACAACGATGACAAATAATTAGTCAATCGACATGTGGGCAACACCGTCAGAACAACTCAGAAAACTCTGAAACGATGGGGGTGGTGGGACTTGAACCCACACGTCTTTTTACGGACAACGGATTTTAAGTCCGCAGCGTCTACCATTCCGCCACACCCCCAAGAGCAGTGACAGGGTTCTAGTTTAGCAGCAAATGGCGGCCACTGCATGGAACAGAACCCTCAGAAAATCTAATCAATCTGCCTCTTGCGCTCCGATGGGTTGAATTGTTTATGATGGGAGGGCGTTTGCTACTGCGTTGGTGACTGCCAATATCGTTTATTTGATCTATGCTTGCACTACTTGGGAGTCTATGCGCTCGCGTTGCAGTAAACCGGGCTTGTACCCGGAAACTTAAAAGACGCTGAGCTTCGACACCCACCTGGAATTTTCCAGGTCAAAAGCTGAGGTAAAACGGCGCAGCGGTGAATGACTTGATGTGAGAAGTCCCTGTAATAGGGACTTTTTCACGTTCTGAGGGTAGATCGGAGTGGCATCAAGCATGAGGGTAAAGCTGAGGAGAGGGTGACATAATTAGACCTGTTGCGCAGACTTGATTATGTCCTCTGGTTTGGTGCCATGGAGTCAGTGGTCGGCTGTGTGGACTCATGACTTGAAGGTGGGGCGATCGCCTTGGTTTTCCGTCGCATCAATGCTCACGATGACGGAAAACATGGATTGCTATTTATGCGGTACAGATGCAGGGGGCTTAAGCCCCTTGTTCATGGGTTTAAATCTTCTGATGTGTATCTCATCTCAGCAGAAATCGCTATATAATTTCGATGTAAACAGCTCATATGAAGAGGATATTTTAATTATGGATAATCTCCTTGAGGTAATCTTTGAATCCACAGGAAGTAAGTCATCTCCACCTGTAGAAATTCAGACAGTGTACCTAGCCGCCGATGCGATTAGAAAAGAGGGAATCTTTGATGGCAACACTTGTAGTGTACCTGTTCTATTTAAGGCTAATCTCAATTCAGCACGGATGACTTTGATCTTAGCAGAACCGTTATCCTATACTCCCAAAGATGGTGATGTTCAAACGTATTGGGAGCCGGATGGGGGAGGTTCGCTACAGTATGAAGCAACTAATGTTCAGGCATCAGGGAATCAACTGTCTTTTGATTTGCCATTAGGTGAACTACCGACTCACAGTTTTGTTATTGCAGTTTTGATCTATATTGATCCAAATTCTAGTGATGATTTTGGTGTGAAGATTGAGGCAAACATTACCCGCTCCTGATGGACTGACAAAAGGGTGAATCCCAGTTATGCAATCCCTCACACAAGTCACCACTTCTGCCAGGCGTTGTTGCTGCACCCACTCAATTAGGGCTTCATTCTCTATGGAAATACGCACTACATACCGAGTCGTGGAGACTCACTGCCTTATCGTCTCGCCACTCACAGGCTCCTGGCTCTGGGGTTCTTAACCTCACCTTTCCCCATCCACCCTTAATCCATCTGCCGGCTTCTCCCTTTCGGGTGAGGGTATCTCGCTGCGTTGCACTAACTGGTGTTTATGGTAGGCGATCGCTCCCCTAAGTGTGAGGGTTGAGGGGTTAGGGGATGATGTGGGGGGAGGGGATGGCGGCCATGGTTCCTTGGTGGATGAGGCCTTGGTAGAGCATGACGGCGGTTTCGGCGCGGGTGGCATCTTGTTTGGGGGCGAGGGTTTGGGTGTGGGGGTCACGGACGATGAGGCGGGCGGCGGTGGCACTGGCGACGGCGGCGCGGGCGTAGGTGGGGATGTCGGCGGTGTCGGGGTAGCGATCGCACTCCGTTTCCTCCACCGTTGGCAACCGTAAGCCGCTGGCGAGGGAGACGATCACATGGATGCGGTGGAGGCGTTGGTCGGGGTGAAATGTGCCGTCGGGGAAGCCGGTGAGAAACCCGGCGCGATAGGCTTGCTGGATGGCGGCATGGCCCCAAAAGTCATCGGGGACATCGAGAAATTGGGTGACGGGGCGGATCGGGGTGGGGTTGAAGAGTTTGACGAGGAGGGCGGCGTATTGGGCGCGGTTGATCGGGGCATCGGGGCGAAAACTGCCGTCGCTGAAGCCGCTGATCAGTTCCAAGCTGGTGAGGCGACGGAGGAAGGGTTCGGCCCAATGGCCAGTGATGTCGATGAAGGTGGGGAGATAGGGGTCTGGATCAACGAGGTAGGAGGAGAAGAGGGGCGGGGCTTGGCCGATGGTGACGAGGGATTGATAGAGAAAGGCGGCGATTTCGGCGCGGTTGATTTCGCGCATCGGGTGGAGTTCGCGGGGGTCGGGATGGGTGGCGATCAGGCGTTTTTCGGTGGCGATCGCCACTGCTGCCGTGGCATAGCTGGGGATGAGGGCGCGATCGCGATAGGCCATTAAGCTATCTAAATTCGCCCCGGCTAATCCCAAACCATTCACCAACGACACGATCGCCTGCACCCGCGTCAAATTCTGTTGCGGTCGAAACGTGCCATCTTCATAGCCAGCGATAAAACCCATCTGGGCGGCTTTAGCGATCGCCTCTGCCCCCCAAAAACTCTCTTCCACATCCCGAAAACTGCGCCGCGTTCCCAACTGACGGGGCAGATCAAAGGATTTCGCAATCAAGGCGGCATATTCAGCGCGGGTTAATGCCCCATCGGGCCGAAACGTGCCATCGGGAAAGCCCCGCAACAGGTCTTTGCGGATTAAGGCTTCAATGAAGGGGGCGGCCCAATGGTCGGCAATATCCCGAAACAGGGACGGGCCTAAGCTGCCCTGTTGGACTTGGATCGGGGGTAAGTCGGCGGGGCCTTGGATGCGATCGCGCTCCACCTGATTACCGGATAACACCAAAGCTTGATCCGTGTCGTTCTGCACATCGGCCCGGCCATTGTTGCGGAAGATGTTGCGGGCGGGGTCTTGGGGATGTCCTAAATCCGGGCGGGCTAATTCCTTCACCATCAGCCCAACGGTGGTATTGTCTTCGATGCGATTGCGGCGCAACACCGGTTGCACCCGATGGGAAAGATACACCCCCACTTGATTTTTGGTGCAGGTGTTGTCTGCGACTAGGGGCGCACTGTCATCGCTGAGGGTGATGCCGTAGCCGGTGGCGTGGCAACGGTTGCGGGTTAGTTCGCCCTTGGCGTTGCGGCGGAGAAAAATTCCGGCCGAGCCGTTGTTGAGGATGTAGTTGTCTTGAATTTTCGGTTTGCTCGTGCCGGTGACGGCAACTCCGGCAAGACGGCAACGGGTGATGGTGGTGTTGGTGATGATTGGGGCGCTGGATTCGATCCAAATGCCGATGCCTTTGGGGTTGGGGTTGCTGACGGTGATGCCCCGGAGTTGCGCGGGGGGGGAGGGGCGATCGCTGAATAAAATCGTGATGTTTTGCTGGCGGAAGGTGGGGCTGTCGTAGAGGTTGCCGCCTTGGATTTCGATGTTTTCGCCGTGGTTGCGCTCTTGGCCGACGACGATCACCCCGGCGGGGATGGCGATGGGGAAGGATTCGCCGCTGGCGGGGCTGTAGAGACCGGGCAAGAGGGTGACAATATCATTGTGCTGGGTTTGCCGCAGGCTGTAGGTGAGGGTGCGAAAGGGATGGGTGCGATCGCCTTTGTTGCGATCGCTGCCGTGAACCGGATCAACATAAAACGTAGTCATGGGCATTCTTCAGCACAACATCACAAGACACAGTATCCCCTAGGATGTCGCCCCCATCGCAAATCAAACCTAAGAAAATACCGTTCAGGAACGGCCAAAGGGACAGGGTATTTTCGGGCTTTGACGCTCATCCAGCTAACACTGCTTGGATAACTGGAGATTCCCCATTCACAGACACGTAGGAGTGAAAAAATGGGGCGATCGCCTCGAAAATCCCTCCGATTCCTAGGATTAGACCGCTGCAACTCCAACCCTCGAACTAAATTTTCCAATGTAGCGTCCTAGACGCACAAATGACCCTAAAAATTGTTATCGTAACCGTCAGTCACTAAGATTAAGCTGTGCTGCTGCGTGCGCGTCCTGTTTACGAACTCTCAAGCTAAGATTATCAATGCTCAAGTTTCGTCCTCTCGTTGTTGTTAGTGCCGGGGCTGTTATTGCACTGGGCTATGGTTTACCGGCTTCGGCTCAAGCGGTCTTTCCGTTTCGGTCGTCAGCATCTGCTCCGAATCCCGATGCTGCCATAGTTCCGCCTGCCGTAGAGGTTGATACTGCTCCGGACTCGCCCTTGTCTTCGACCCCAGATGAACCGAATATAGACAAACTCGCGAAAGCACCGAGTCCGGTGTTACCGGATGACGAAAGGCGCGATCGCATCACGTCCCCCACCCCGGACATGACCCCACTGCCGTCACAGTTGGCCACAAGCTGGCAGGCTGATGATACCGCTTGGGGCGATTCTGTGGTGGTTCGCAAACAGAATAAGCCGGGCGATCTCGACGCGATCGCCCTCACGCCCCCCGCAGAACCAGAGTCATCAGTGCTCATCCCCCGCCGCGCCATGAGTGAGATCGGGATTGCGATCGCTGATCCCCTCCGAGCAGCGGATAATGGGGCGATCGCCCCAATCACGACACCAGACGCGATCGCCCCCACCCAAACCCCGGATGATCTCGCCCTGTCCACCGCTACCCCCATCGCCCAGAGCGATCCCACCATTGACCCTGCCGATGATCCGGCCGAAGCGGTTCCCCCCAGCGATACATTTGAGTTCCCCCCCCCAGAAGCTCCTTTCGACGAGGACGCTCCCTTCGGGACAACGGACGACATTCTTCTTGAGCCAGCCGAAGATCCGGCTGAAGCCCCGGCTGTGGCCCCCGAACCCGTGCAGACCCTCCCCGATCCGGGCGCATCCGCCCAATTGATCGGCCCTGACAATCTTCAGGCTGTCTCGACCCCTGACTACCTCAACCCCAGCCAAAACCCGCTCCTCTTTCCCACCGAAGCCGATGAAGTCACCATCGACATCACCCAGCCGATTACGCTTCAGGAAGCGATCGCCCTCGCCCGACGCAACAACACCGACCTCCAAACCGCCCGCCTCAACCTCGATCGCGCCTACACCACCCTCGAAGAAGCCAAAGCCGGACGCTTACCCACCGTTGACGGCAGCTTGAACCTCACCCGCACCAGTTCCGCATCCGGTGAACTGCAACGGGAAGCCGCCGGAGCCTTGAGCCAAGCCCTAGGCAATAACGACTCCACCAGCGACAGCCTCAACGCCGATGTAGAAGTCAACTACAACCTCTTCGACGGCGGCCGCACCACCGCCCTGATTCGCGAGGCCGAACACCGCATTCGCATCAACCAACTCGAAGTCGAGCGACTCACCGAACAGATCCACCTCGACACCACCAACGCCTACTATCAACTCCAAGAGCGCGATCAACGGGTTGGCATTGAAGAACAAGCCGTCGATCAAGCCCTGCAAACCCTCCGCGATGCTGAACTGTTGCAGCAAGCCGGATTAGGGACGCGCTTTGATGTAATTCGCGCCCAGGTGGATTTAGCCAATAGTCAGCAGGCGCTCACCCAAGCTAACGCCGAGCAAAAGATCGCCCAACGGCAACTCGTTCAGGTGCTGGCCCTGGGTCAGCAGGTCAACGTCACCATTGCCGACGAAATCGACACCGTTCAACCCTGGGAACTGTCCCTCGAAGAAACCATCGTTTTGGCCTATCGCAATCGGGCTGAACTCGAACAACAACTGATTCAACGGGAAATCAACGAAGCCCAGCGCACCGTTGCCCTCGCGGCCGTGCGTCCCCAGGTGAGTCTGTTTGCCAACTACAACCTCCTCGACCAACTCGACGACGACCAAGGCTTGGCCGATGGTTACAGCGTCGGGGCGCGGGTGCAATGGCGCTTTTTTGATGGGGGAGCCGCCCGCGCCCGCCGCCGAGGGGAAGAGATTGACATTGAACTGGCGGAAGTGGCGTTTGAAGAACAGCGCAATACAATCCGCCTGGAGGTGGAAACCGCCTACGAAAACTCAATTGCCAACCAACAAAATATCCAAACGGCAAGCGAAGCGGTGCAACTGGCCGAAGAAAGCTTACGCCTGGCCCGGCTTCGCTTCCAAGCTGGGGTAGGGACACAGACGGATGTGATCGATGCGCAAACGGAACTAACGCGGGCGCGGGGCAATTTGTTGACGGCGATCGTCACCTACAATCGCTCGATCGCCGCGTTGCAACGGGCGGTGAGCAATGTGCCGGATAACCGTTTGTTTGATCTGCCCTAGGGAAGATTGCAAAAAACTTTAAAAAAGTTAGCATTTCTTCATAAAATGAAAGCAACCCGGATCGCAACGGCCTGTTTGACTGACTGGATAGCCCTCACCCCCGACCCCTCTGCCAGAGGGCGAGGGGAGCCGATCCATTGTTCCAGTTCCCTCTCCCCTAGGATGAGGGCGAGGGTGAGGGCTTGCCGGGATCTGGCTAATTTTGTCAGTCAACCAGTGCTACGGCTGCGGTTCGGGGCATCACCGATGATTGATGCGCGTACATTATCACTGTCCGGAACAGGAGAACGAATGGCTGACATTACCTTTATCAACGAAAAACAAGATCTCAAGCAGGATGTAATTGCGGCAGATGGTGCCAATTTGCGCCAAAAGGCGTTGGAAAATCGAGTGGATCTCTATACGTTGCGGGGTAAATTGACCAACTGTGGCGGCGCGGGCCAATGCGGGACTTGTATTGTCGAGGTGCTATCGGGGATGAATAATCTGTCGGAACGCACGGAGACCGAACAGAAGAAACTGAAGAAAAAGCCGGACACCTATCGCCTGGCGTGCCAAACTTTGGTGAATGGGCCGGTGACGGTGCGGACGAAGCCGCAATGAGAGTTGATGCCGAGGAATGATATTCTAGGGGTGTCGATTTCCGCAAGGGCTAAGGTTATATGCAGGTAAACGATTTAGGGTTTGTAGCCACATTAATGTTTGTGCTCGTTCCGACCGTTTTCTTGCTGATTCTGTATATTCAGACGGCAAGTCAAAAGAGCAAGGGTTAAGTCCTGTTCTAGAACGGATTCAGTCGTTCGGGCAGAACTCGGTTGCTAGGGCAATGGCTGAGGGGGTATTGTTTACCCCAAGAGTTTGCCCGAATTGATGCTTATTTCACCATCAAGACAATCTCATTTATTAGATCATCCTGAGCCACTTGATCGCACTCCCTGATGGGGCAGTGCGATTATTCATTGGGGGCATCGCTGGGGGGCAGGCTGGGGGCGATGCGATCGCACCAAAACAGCGTCCCGGATGCGACACAGAGGGGAATCGTCAACAGGTTCACCAAGGGCACGCTAATCAGCAGACAGCAGAGCAGGCTAAAGCTGCCACTGGCGGGAAATGTTCGTAAGACGAGGCGGAGTTTGTGGCGAAAGCGGAAGCGGCGGCGTTCGGAGGGGCCATCGAGAAAGTCGAGGCAGGTAATCAATGCAGTGAGGCTGAACCAGCCGATGGTAATCACAACGCCGCCGAGGCCGGGAATCCAACTGAGGAGAAGCAGAGCGATCGCACAACTACTCCAAAGAACGATTTTTTTGACTTCAAACAGCAACGCCCGGCCAATGTCGCGCACGATGCCCACATCAATCACGGTGGCACTGCCGAGGCGCGATCGCTCAATTTCCTCGGAGAGTCGCCCATACCAGGGAGCGCCGATCAGCGTGCCAAATTGCAACAACAGAAAGCCGGTCAACAGCAGCAATGCCACGGTTAAGACCCCTTTCACTACTCCCGCCAAACCCACTAAGATCCAATCGATCACACCGAGCCAGGCCGGCAGGTTCGCCGTCCACAGATCCACCTGCTGATTGAGTTCCAGCGCCGCCCAATCTAGCCCAGACCAAGCGGGCAAGAGCAAACCGGCATAGAGGGCGATGCCCACCACAATATTGACAAACACGGGAATCGCAAAAAACTGTAACAGGCGGGGCGATCGCATCAACAATCGCAGGGCCCGTACTGGATAGGTCGTTCCCGCCACTAATCCCCGGATCATACCTGAGTTCCTCAACGCCTAACCCTGCCTATCTTAGGCGGTGTGGGACGTTTCAGTGAAGGGGGTTTTCCGATCCATTCCCTCGTTAAGCCCCACGGTCTCAAGGTGCAATGCTATAAAAAGATTGGCCGTAAATCTTGATCACTGTTGCATGCCTGACCCAAAGCTGCGCCGCTTGCTCAATAATCTGACCCAAAAACTGCACCATGACACCTTGCTCCAGACCACGATGGATGAGTTGCGGGCGAGTCTGGATTGCGATCGCATCGTGCTCTATTACTTTTACCAACAATGGCATGGACAGGTGACGTTTGAAGCATTGCGATCGCCGCAACTGTCCATCTTGGGGTCGGTGGGAGGGGATGATTGCTTTAATGACACCTATGCCCAGCAATATTTTGAGGGTCGCACGCGGGCCGTTGCGGATATTGAAGTTGAACCGCTGGCAGACTGTCACCGTGAGTTTTTGCGGGGGCTGCGGGTGCGGGCGAATTTGGTTGTACCCGTGTTGATTCCGGATGATCTGTGGGGGTTATTAATTGCCCATGATCAGGCCCCTCGTTCCTGGCAGACGGGGGAAATTGCCGCCATGCAGGCCAGTGCGCGCATCATTGCCAATACCGCCGCGATTCGTCAGACGCACCGATGATCTTCCGGGAGCGGTTGCACGCTTGGGCCTGCCATACGCCTGATGCGATCGCAATCCACGCAGCCCAAGGAACACGCCTCACGTTCCAGCAATGGGAGCAGCAGAGCGAGCAATGGGGTCAACGCTTCGCCCAGGCAGGGATCATGCCCGGCGATCGCGTCGTGCTCATGGTTCCCGTAGGTCTGCCGCTCTATCTAATCCTCGCGGCCCTGTGGCAGCGGGGGGCGGTGGTGGTGGCGATCAATCCAGCGGTGGGAGCAGCGGCGATCGCTGCCGCTTGCGAGGCACTGCAACCCCGCGCCTGGTTGGCCAGTGGCTTGGGGTTGATGGTGCTAGGGCTGAGATCGCCCACGTTGCGCCGCATTCCGATCAAAATTCCCGTGGGCGGTTGGGCGGGGCGACTCTGGCAGGGGTTGCGATCGCCCCGCCCGCCCGTCGTCAATCCCGCCCCCGATCCTGACGCGGTGGCCCTAATTTCCCTCACCAGTGGCAGCACCGGCCCGCCCAAACTGATCCACCGCACCCATCACCAACTCCGCGCCCAAGGGGAAGCCCTCGCCCCCATTCTCCACAGTCAACCGGGCGATCGCGAGTTGGCGATCCTGCCCCTCTTTGGTCTTGTCCATCTTGCCGCCGGGGGGACGCTGGTTTTGCCGCCTTTTCCGGTGCGATCGCTCGCTAAACTGTCCGGTCGTGCCCTGCTGCGAGTGATTCAGCAACAGCAGATCCACCGGTTGATCGCTTCCCCTACTATGTTCACGACCCTAATCAACGCCGCCCAGCGCGATCGCACCACTCTCCCCCACCTCCGTCAACTCTTCATCGGCGGTGCTCCGGTCTCGTTCCGTTGCCTTGATCATCTCCAGGCGATCGCCCCCCACGCCCAGATCACCCTCGTCTACGGCGCAACGGAGGCCGAACCCATCGCCACCCAACCCTACGCAGACATCACCGAGGGCGATTATCACCAAACCCACAGCGGCCACGGCCTCCTAGTCGGTCATCCCGTCCCCAGTCTCACCGTAGCGATCCTGAACCCCCACGCCCCCAACCCCAGCACCCCCGCCGCATTCACCGCCCACACCCTCCCCCCCGGCCAACCCGGCGAAATCCTCGTCACGGCTCCCCACCTCATCCCCCGGCCGGAGCCGCAACAGTTCAGCCTCGCGGGCCAGCGGTGGCATCGGACGGGGGATTTGGGGTATTGCGATCGCACTGGGCGGTTGTGGTTATTGGGGCGGCGGGTCGGGTTAATTGAGGATGAGCGGGGCCGGTTGTATCCTTGGGCGGTGGAGGCGGTGGTCAATGAACATCCGGCGGTGGTGCGATCGGCGGTGGTGGGATGGCAGGGGCAACGGTTGCTCTATGTGCAGTGCGATCGCGCCCATCGACGCGGCCCCCGGTGGCACAACCTCCGCGCTACCCTGGCCGAGCAATTAACCTGGGCGCAGTGCGATCGGATCATCCCCATCCCCCGCCTCCCCGTCGAACCCCGCCACCACGCCAAAATCGACTATCGCCGCCTCTATCAACATTTATCCCTGCCTATTTCAGAACAATGGCATAGTGATAGAGGGTAGCAATTGCGCCTGCTGCACCTCAATACAACCAGCCTTCAACCGTCATCAACCTTTTGCCATCAACCTTTTGCCATAAGCACCCTACACGACCTAGAACGCATCATTCAACAACTCTCGCCGGAAGACCTTGCTGCGTTTCGAGCTTGATTTGCTGAATTTGATGCCCAGGCTTGGGATCAGCAATTTGAAAACGATTCAGAATTATGTTTCTCTCACCCTAAACTCGGAAGACCCAATATGCACAGACGCTTCTTATCTTGCTTTTTGTGATAGCTTTTCCTTATTATCACCGTCTATCCAGAAGACCCACATAAATTACTAAATGAGGCAGAACTAGTGATTAAGTGGCATCGGAATATTAACAATAAAGGTAACTTAGTCAATGCAATTTAGATGCTGATCAGCTTACTAACTTTTTATTACGTACATTGTTCGTCTTAACCTGAATTTTGGCGTTTTCAAGGGGAGCAGGCGAATCTTGGTCGCTCACGCCGCTGCTGAATGAGAGGTGAGGGTTTTTAATAAAGCGTCAATGCCGGCCACGGGCACGATCGCACGTCCGAGGGTTTGCGCCACATCCGCCACGGTGAGGTCATCTAGAAAGCGGGTGTCGTCGTGTTTGAGCATCACCGAGGGGAGGAGAATTTGACCAGGGGTGGTGCGATCGCGCAGGCCGGTGATCAAGTCTTGGCCGGTGAGGAGTCCCGTCACGGTGATGTCTTGGCCCCAATAGTCGCTGCGGAGGGGGACGAGTTCCACGGTGAGATTCTCGACTTGGTTGAGGCGGGTAACGAGGGGCTGAAACGCATGTTCGACGGCGTTACCTACGACCCAGAGCCAGGTTTTTGGGGTGGGAATTTGGGACGGGAGGAGGCGATCGCAAGCCGTTTCAAACTCGTGAATAAACTGCCGAATCGAGCCGACCCCGTTGCCGATTTGGGGATAGTCCTCGTAATGGGATTCTGGGGGGAGGTCGGTTTGGGCAATGAGAAACCATTCATCGGCGAGCCAGGCGAAGGTGCTGCCGAGGGTCGCTTTAAATTCCGCTTGGAGGGCTTGGACTTGGGGGATTACCGTTTGGGCGTGGGCACGGCTGACGGGGGTGAGTTCGTCGGCATCGGGGCGAAAGCGGGTTAAGCCCACGGGGACGACGGCGGCAGAGAGAACGGCAGGAATTTCGCCGCTGTGGAACTGGGCCAGGTCGCGCAGGGTGCGTTCTAATTGTGCGCCGTCGTTGATGCCGGGACAGACGACGACTTGGGCGTGAATTTGGAGGCGGCGGGCTTGAAACCAGCGCAGTTGGTCGAGGATTTGACCGGCGCGATCGTTTTTCAGTAGGCGCGATCGCACTTCCGGGGCGGTGGCATGAACCGACACATAGAGCGGCGACAGGCGCATCTGTTCGATGCGCTCCCATTCTCGCGTAGTGAGATTGGTTAGGGTGAGGTAGCTACCGTAGAGAAAACTGAGGCGATAGTCATCGTCTTTGTAATAGAGGCTTTCCCGTTTGCCGGGGGGCTGTTGGTCGATGAAGCAAAAGGGGCAGCGATTATTACATTGAATCAACCCATCAAACAGCGCCGTTTCAAACTCTAGGCCCAGGTCATCATCGTAGTCTTTTTCGATTTCGATGGCGTGGCGTTTGCCCTGGGCATCGAGGACTTCGAGGGCAAGGACTTCATCGGCACAGAGGTATTGATAATCGATCAGGTCGCGGGGTTGAATGCCGTTAATCGAAGCGATCGCATCCCCCACCTCAAAGCCAATCTCCGCCCCAATCGAATCAGGCAGGACGCGACTAATTTTGGCCGGACGCAGGGACGGAACACTCATAACCACTCGCACAAAAAAGCATCTTCCATGATAACGCTCGACTCTCGCTCAGCGCAGACACCCAACAATGCAAGCAAGAGGAGGCAAGGTGATCCCGTCCTCGCTTCCCCTCACTGCAACCGATACCATCAGGGCGCGATCGCCGGAGCAATCAACTAAGAGATCAACGCATTCAGTAGCACATCCACTAAGGGCATTCCCTCTTCCACATCGGTGATTTTGACAGTATTCACAATGTCGAACTTCGCCCCCGCGTTTTCGAGTTGATCATCAAGGGCTGCTAAAAATTGAGTGGCGAGTTTGTCCCGCCCCACTTGGATCAAAGAAATACCCAGTTCTTCATCCCGGTCAATTTTGCGCGAGGCTTCAATGATTAACCGCATCACGGATTTGCGATCGTCCGGTTCACCGTCGGTGATCACGATAATGGTTTCACCATTGGGCTGGGTTTGGCCCGCTTCTTTCCGCTCAAAGTAATTCGTCAACGCATCGTAGAGGACAGTCGCAAGGTCAGTCTTGCCCATGGGGTCATGTTCGGCAAAGACTTGAGATACTTTATCGCTGGTGACGTTGTCGTAGCGTTTAAAGCGTCCGGAAAACAGGTAGACGGTAATGCCATCAGGATCAAGCTCCTCGCATTTCTGGGCCAGGGCCAGGGTCGATTCTTGGACGGCTTGCCAACGACTCTTCCCGCCCGGCTGATCCTGAGTGGACATGCTGCCACTTTTATCGATGATCAGGGTGTAATCCCGCTGTTCAACAATCGAGTTATTCGCCACGGTCGAATCAATCTCCTCGGATGGGTGTGCAAATCTTTAAGTGTCCTTAGCCTATCGAATCCTGTGGGCTAGGGGGTCAAAATTCTAGGTTTTGATCAGGATTTCGCCAAGTTTGACCGCTTAGGGAGCGAGGCGATCGCGCTGCCACGATCCATCCTCCTGCCGTTGATAGCGGAGGCGATCGTGGAGGCGACTAGGACGACCCTGCCAAAATTCGATCCGGTCGGGGATGACGCGAAAACCTCCCCAATGGGGCGGGCGGGGAATGGGGCGATCGCGGTACTCCGCTTCGAGTGCCTGTAAGCGGGTTTCGAGGTGGGTGCGATCGCGCACCACCTGACTCTGGGGCGAAGCCCAAGCCCCCAACCGCGACCCCACCGGCCGACTGTGGAAATACTCATCCGACTCCGCCCCACTGACCCGCTCCACTGCCCCCTCAATCCGCACCTGTCGCTCCAACGCCGCCCACCAAAACACCAACGCCGCCCACGGATTCGCCGCCAAATGCTCCCCCTTCTCGCTGGTGTAATTCGTATAAAACACAAAACTCGCCCCATCAAACCCTTTGAGGAGAACCATTCGCGCCGATGGTCGCCCCCCTGGGGTCACCGTCGTTAAGGTCATCGCGTTGGGTTCTGGTAACTCAGCCTCGATCGCCTGGGTAAACCAGGTTTGGAACAGAGCAAACGGATCATCCCCCGCTTCTGATTCCAATAGCCCCCCACGGGTATAGTTCAACCGCAGATCCGCCGCAGAATAATTCGTCATCATGGCTCCTTTCAATGCTTCAAAGCAACGTTATACCTAGTTTGACGCAAGGATCAGCACAGCGTCGCTGCCTCTGTAGTGCGAGCTTCTAGCTCGCTACCCTAACTCCGACGCACATTTGAGGCCCAAGGAAAAATAATTCCAAAAGAGTTAGAGGGTCAGTGAGCCAGAGGCTCACACTACCATCACATGAGCCTCTGTAATTAGAGAGTCAGTGAGCCAGAGGCTCACACTACCATCACATGAGCCTCTGTAATTAGAGGGTCAGTGAGCCAGAGGCTCACACTACCATCACATGAGCCTCTGTAATTAGAGAGTCAGTGAGCCAGAGGCTCACACTACCATCACATGAGCCTCTGTAATTAGAGAGTCAGTGAGCCAGAGGCTCACACTACCATCACATGAGCCTCTGTAGTGCGAGCTTCTAGCTCGCTGCGGTCTAACTCACTCTGTCTAACTCACTCTGTCTAGCTCGCTGCGGTCTAACTCACTCTGTCTAACTCACTCTGTCTAGTTCGCTGCGGTCTAACTCACTCTGTCTAACTCACTCTGTCTAGCTCGCTGTTGTCTAACTCGCTGCCCTAACTCGCTGCCCTAACTGCACTCAGTTCAGGCGTATCGTTCAGCGTTGATCTCAAGGGGGATCTCCGTGGGATTGAGGTGCGATCGCCCCCTGGCATTCCGGTCTAGAGCGAATAGGCCCGATAGGCCCGATAATCAATCTGCGGGAAAATATTATCGATCGCCTCCACCTTTTCCAGCCAGCCCGCATCCACCTGTTCCTTTTGCAGATCCTCATAGATCTTCGTGAAGCGCATCAAATGCGACTTCGTCCGCCGCTCCGCATAGGGAACCATCGTCCCCGTCCGCATAATAAACGCCCAATCCGACGACTGCGCCAACAACAATTCCCGCGCCGCCTGGTTTAACGCCCGCTCCTGCAACTCATCAGCCGGTTCGCGTCCCCCCAGTTCAATCATCCGCTCCGCCGCCTTGTGCAAATGGGGATAAATCCAGGCATTGGTTTGATTGAGCCAAAACTCATGGAAGCCTTGAAAGCCCCAACTGGATTGGGCCGGACGGCACACCTGTTGATGGGGTTCTTTTTGTAAATATTCCGATAGATGGGTCAGCGCATAGGTAGACTGATCAAACCAACTCTTCCGGAACAGATAATCCAAAAACCATGGCCCCTCATACCACCAATGGCCGAACAACTCCGCATCATAGGGCGACATGACGAGGGGCGATCGCTGCATAATCCCCTCCAGATGTTGAATCTGATTCACCCGGTTAAACATAAAATTCCCCGCGTGCTCCGCCGCCTTTTCCTTCGCCCAATAGGGGTCATACAAAGCCTTCTCACTCAGCCCCGCCCCCCGGTGCGTAATCTTGTGATACTTAATCCCCACATTTTTCCGCTGGCCATTGGGCATCACATAGGGCTTAATGTACTCATATTCCGCCTCCCAGCCAATATCTTTATAAAACTCCCGATACTCCGGATCACCCGGATAGCCCACCTCCGACGACCACACCTGCTGGGACGATTCCTGATCCCGGCCAAACACCGCCACCCCCGTCTCCGTAAAAATCGGCGCGTAGGTGCCAAACCGTGGCCGCGGCCGCGCATAGATCACCCCATGGCCATCGGTGAGAAAATAGCGCAGCCCCGCATCCGCCAATAACCGCTCCACCCCGTTATAGTAGGCACATTCGGGCAACCACATCCCATTGGGCGGCCGGCCAAAGGTCGCCTCATAGTGATCGCACGCCACCTTAATCTGGGCCCACACCGCTTGGGGGTACATTTTCATCAACGGGAAATACCCATGGGTCGCCCCACAGGTAATGATGTCTAAATTGCCACTGTCGAGAAACCCCTTAAACGCCGCCACGAGATCCCCTTGGTAAGCGTCCCAGGTACGCCGCACCGTAGCAAATTCTTCAACGTAATGCTCTGCGAGATAGCGGAGGTGACCATTGTGGCGGTTGCGATCTACTTCTTTTTCCGCGAGTTCTTGCAGTAGTTCGAGGTGATTGATGTAGCGATCTTGGAGCAGAGGATCTTGTAACATCGACACCAGCGGCGGTGTCAGGCTCATGGTCATTTTGAAGTCCACCCCATCCCGCTTCAGCCCAGAGAACATATTGAGCAACGGAATATAGGTTTCGGTAATGGCTTCAAAGAGCCATTCCTCTTCAAGGACATAATCGCTCTCTGGATGGCGAACAAAGGGTAGATGGGCGTGGAGAACGAGGGCAAGATAGCCGAGAGCCATGGGCGTTTTAGGGAGGGTGGATCAGGAGAGTGGTGCGAAAAGACTAGGGATGCAACCCCTGTGCGGGGGGTGAAGGCGGAGGGGGTTGCCGTCTTATCCCAGCCTTGACGCTGCCTATCAAATTCTAGGATGAAACGGAGACTCACACCAAAACTCCTCGATTCAGGCCGATGAATGGTGACCAAAACCCCTGGGTTACCAGCCTCGCCCTTCGAGGACAACGCTCGACAGCATATCGAAGCCGTCGAGGTTGGGCAAACCCAAGACGCTAAACGGACAGGGAAAGAGAGTCAGGCCTCGGTTAGGGCGGTTTTCGATAGACTGTCTACTCATCAGGCAGTTAGCCTTAGGGCTAGCTAGACGGGGAATCCCCATGCCTTTAGGCTGGGGATGATGTCAAGATGGAGATTTAAGATAAACTTAATCAATCAAGCTTGACAATTTCAATACATTCACTGCTATTTATCAATCCACAACATTGTTGCTGTGCGATCCTCCAATTTTGAACCCACACATCATTCTGCTGTATCAACAGGAGCAACGAAGCAATTGCAGCTACTCCTGTTTGTGGATGAACGAATATCGACCCAAAACCACGCTCAACAGATTCAGTCCTATCTAGAGGAGTTGAAGCAGCGGGATTCTTTTGATTTAGAAATCCTCGAAATTAGTGAAAATCCGGACTTGGCGGAGCATTTTCGGCTGGTGGCCACACCGTCGCTGGTGAAGATTTACCCGTCACCGCGTCAGGTACTGGCGGGGGGTGATGTGGTGGCGCAGTTACAGCATCGGTGGCATCAGTGGCAGCAGGATCTCGATGAGCAGAATCATGCGGAGGGGCTGGCAGATCGGAAGTCTGAGGACGATCGCTACTCGGTGGCGCAGATTCGGGCGGCGGAGGAACTGTTTCGGCTGAAGCGAGAAAATAATGAACTCCGGGAACAATTGCAGTTTAAGGATCAAGTGCTGGGAATGCTGGCCCATGATCTGCGGAGTCCGTTAACGGCGGCGTTGATCGCGGTGGAAACCCTGGAGATTACCCATAACCAAGAGTCAACGGAGCAGGTGACCAAGCTCCAAAAGCAGCTTTATCAGCATGCGCGCACGCAGTTCCGGGTGATGAACCGGATGATTAATGATATTTTGCAGGCGGCTCAGGGTAAAAACAGTGGGCTTCAGATTCAGTTGCATAATCTGCCGTTGCAGCCGCTGTGTGAGGAGGTTTTAGATGAGATGCAGGGAAGTTTGGAGGAGAAGTCGTTAACGTTGGTGCGGGATATTCCGAAGGATGTGCCGCCGGTCTATGCGGATGGGGAGTTAATTCGTCAGGTGCTGATGAATTTGCTGGATAATGCGATTAAGTATACGCCGCCCCAGGGTACGATTACGGTGTCGATTTTGCACCGGACGGCGCAGAAGGTGCAGGTGAGTGTGGCGGATACGGGGCTGGGGATTCCGGTGGAGAAGCGCGATCGCATTTTTGACGGCCATTTTCGTCTCAAGCGGGATGAAGCCCAGGAGGGGTTTGGGATTGGCCTATCGCTCTGTCGGAAGGTGATTCAGGCTCACTACGGCCAAATTTGGGTGGATAGTGTGCCGCCGGAGGGGAGTTGTTTTCAGTTCACGTTGCCGGTCTATCGCTAGGGGATTGCGAATCGCCCTTGGTGCAGCGTTGGACGGGGCGCGATCGGGCAGATGGGGGGGCAACCAATGGGAGTTTGACACAATAGCTTCATCCCACTTCAACACAATCGTGGTCATTGTGATTTTCCCGCCATAATTAAGCCGGTTTGTTGGGTTGGGTTGGATTAATCTAGTACCGTTAAAATCTGTCTAGCGGTCAAGGTTCAGCTCTATTCGCGAATCTCAGATTTCATTCGTTCTAAGGTTTTATGCATCTGCTCAAACATTTGTTGAGGGGTAATGCCAAATTGTCCAAGCTGGGTTTTGAGTTGTTGAACCGTCATTTGTGCCATGAAGTCGTCCGACAGTTCAAACCGTTTCATAAAAATGTGGTAGCGTTCCATCAACGCTTCCATCTGTTCGATAAACATCTTTTTTCCTTCGCGGTCAAACTTACCATAGTCACCGCCGAGGTTCATCATCGATTGATAGTCTTCAAACAGCTGTTTGGCTTCTTGTTGAACAACTTCAGATTCAAAAAATCCCATAATCTCCTCTGGGGGCTAAGGGGTGGGTATGGGGTTGCGAGAAGCAACCGCCTATTTATTGTAGGGTAGAGAAAACAGTGGGAACAATTCGGTTTCCCGTATTGAGAGAGAGTCCGGAATGGCATTGGGATCAAGATGGACAGAAGCACGCTAACACAGTTCTGGCAACAGCCTCGGAGTCCGAAAATTGCGGTGCTGCTGGCCCTGGTGGGGGTAGTGCCGGGTCTCCCGTTGGCGGGGTTGCATAAGTTTTATTTGCGTCAACCGTTGTGGGGGGTGGTGTATCTGTCGCTGTTTTGGCTGCCGATTCCCCATGTGGCCAGTGGGGTTGAGGCCGTGTGGTATTTGCTCAGTGAGCAGGATTGGTTTGATCAGCGGTTTAATGATGGGGTGGCGCGGGAGAAGGCGGGGACGGTCACGACGCAGCTTGATCCGGAGCGGATGAATGCGATCGCTGCTGCCCTGCGTGACCTCGAACAATTGCGCCAAGAGGGGTTGATTTCAGAGTTGGAATTTGAACAAAAACGCCGCCAACTGATCGACGCGCCCTAAAACGGCCCCAGATTGCCCACCACTTCCGGCTCATTATCGGTATTGATTTGCATCACCACCAATTCCCCGGAGGAGACTGCACCGCCGGCAATGTCTGCGATCGTGACGAAATGGGTGACCAACACCGTGACCCCTGCTTCCTCGCGATGGTTGGCCATGAATTCCCGCAGCCGGGCGATGCGATCGGGGCCTTGGGCGCGGTCTTGAAAAAATGAGTTCAGGGCGGGAAAGGTTTCGACGGGGCCGAGATCCATCAGAGTCGCCGTTTCCTGACAACGACACCATTCACTAGACAGGACTTGCTGAACGGTGATGTTTTGCGTTTGAAAGGCGGCTCCGGTGCGTCGGGCTTGGTCTCGGCCCTCCTCGGAGAGATTGCGCTGGGTGGAGCAGTCCCCGATCGCAAAATTAGGCGGGTCACCGCTGCCGGGGGCGATCGCATGGCGCATCAGCACGTAGTAATGGGTCTCCGCATTCCGCAACCGTGACCAGATATCGGTTGTAGCGGGGGCGATCGCTGCCGCATCGGCCGACGATGTTTGGGGCGATGGCGGCGCGGTCACCGCAGGCGAGGGGGCGGTCACGCTGGGCGGTGGCGTTGCCCCACAACTGGCTAGCCCTAACAGGAGCAAGCCCCCAAAAACAACCCGACGGTGGTAACCAAGCATCATGGCGTGATGGTGATTAATGTATTGGTGTTGACGTACTCCCCCGCATACATGACGGGGGATTCTGGGTTCAGACAGCAATTGCAGGCGTAGCCCGTCTTATATTGCCTAGCCCAATGGACAACGCCCTGCCCATAAGGTGCTCACCCCGGAATTTTACTTCGCGCTAGCGAACGCTTTTATTGTATCACCACCGAATCAATTCGGTTATTCGCTTATATCCCCCGAATAAAATTCAGGGGGCTTTACGCATCACGCTCGTAATTTAGCAAGTTTGGCGACAATGGATCGGGTAGCGGTTGGCGTGATGATCGCGCCCCTAGAACAGGGTGACGCTCTCCGATCAGGAGAAAACCCGATATAGCGGTTTTCATAAAATTGCGGTACAAAGATCCCCCCTCAATCCCCCTTAAAAAGGGGGAAGTCGCGTTCTCATCACAAAGATCCCCCTCAATCCCCCTTAAAAAGGGGGAAGTCGCGTTCTCATCTTTTCGCAATCCGCTATAAGCTAATCTGACGGACAACGGTTCAGGAGGTGGTGATGGCAGCATGGTGGTCGAAGGTGCAACAGTGGCAACAGGCGTTAAACCCCCAACAGCGACAACTACGATCGCGCCTAGAACGTGACCCCTATGCCCGTCTTCAGTCAGCGGTAGAAGTGGCGATCGCTGCCCAGTGGGGCATCCACATTGACGTGAACACCGCCACCGTAGATGATTGGCTCCGCTTACCGGGGATCTCGATTCACCAAGCCCGTACCCTCGTGGCCTTGGCTCAAAATGGGGTGCAATTTCTCTGTTTAGAGGATCTGGCCGCTGCTTTAACTGTGCCAGTGCATCGCTTAACCCCCCTCGCGCCCATTTTGCAATTTATCTATCGTGATCCTGAAAGTCTAGTGGCTCCGGCTCGTGTGAACCCCAATACGGCAACCTTGGCGCAACTGTGCCAAATTCCCGGCCTCAGCCCCGATCTCGCCCAGGCTTGGGTGAGCGATCGCACTCACCACGGCCCCTATCACACCCTCGCCGATCTGCAAAATCGACTGCAACTATCCCCCGAAGCGATCGCACAATTTATGTATTATCTCGCGTTCTAACTCATGCCTGAAATGCCGCGAACTTTTAAAGTTCTGATAAGATTCCTTTAACCTACCATTCTCTTTATTCCCCCTACTGCTCTATGCCTTGGTCTCGTATCATGAGTGCGATCGTTGCAATTATTGTGGCTCTAGCCTCAGTAATTGCGGGAGGCTGGTATTTTACGGTCGGCTTCATGGTGATTGTGTTCTTGGGTCAACGCGAATATTTCAACCTCGTGCGAGCCAAAGGCATTGAACCCGCTGTCAAAACGACCCTGATCCTCTCGCAACTGCTGATCCTCACCGCCATCCTCGCCCCCTCCCTCACCGACGCGCTCCCCCCCATCACCGGAATTCTGCTCTGTTGTTATCTCCTGTTTCAGCCCAAAATTGCCACGATCGCAGACATGTCCACCTCCATCCTGGGCCTGTTCTATGGCGGCTGGCTTCCCACCTATTGGATTCGGCTCCGGGTTAACCTTGATTTTCCCGCCGGTATCCTGATCGCCTCCGATCCCGTCCATCCCCCCATTCTTCAACTCGAAAACACCGCCGCCTGGTGGGAAGAACTCACCCACCCTGATCGCTTCTCCCCCGCCCTCAGCGTGACCATCCTCGCCTTTTTCTGTATCTGGGCTGCCGACATTGGCGCGTATCTGATCGGCAAATTTTTTGGACGCACTCGCCTCACCTTAATCAGTCCCAAGAAAACCGTAGAAGGGGCCGTGTTTGGCATTTTGGGCAGTACCCTAGTGGGGTTAGGCGGGGCCCATGCGTTGCATTGGCACAGTTGGATGATTACAGGGGCAATTTTGGGGTTGTTGATTGGTTTTGTCAGCTTGGCCGGTGATTTAACAGAATCGTTGATGAAGCGCGATGCTGGCCTGAAGGATTCCGGCCACCTCATCCCCGGCCATGGGGGGATTCTCGATCGCACCGATAGCTATATTTTTACCGCCCCCCTGGTCTACTACTTCGTCACCCTATTTTTACCCCTCTTCCCTTACTAATCCCCAATCCGGATGGATAACCCACAATAGTCACAAGGGCAACGAGCTAGAAGCTCGCACTACAGAAAATGACCGCAAAATGGTGAATTTAGGACAGCGAGCTAGAAGCTCGCACTACAGAAAATGACCCCAAAATGGTGAATTTAGGACAGCGAGCTAGAAGCTCGCACTACAGAAAATGACCGCAATGGTAGTGTGAGCCTCTGGCTCACTCGCATCTAACAAAACATCAGAAAATGACCCCAAAATGGTGAATTTAGGACAGCGAGCTAGAAGCTCACACTACAGAAAATGACCGCAATGGTAGTGTGAGCCTCTGGCTCACTCGCATCTAACGAAATATCAGAAAATGACCCCACAATGGTGAATTTAGGACAGCGAGCTAGAAGCTCACACTACAGAAAATGACCGCAATGGTAGTGTGAGTCTCTGGCTCACTCGCATCTAACGAAACATCAGAAAATGACCCCAAAATGGTGAATTTAGGACAGCGAGCTAGAAGCTCGCACTACAGAAAATGACCGCAATGGTAGTGTGAGCCTCTGGCTCACTCGCATCTAACGAAACATCAGAAAATGACCCCACAATGGTGAATTTAGGACAGCGAGCTAGAAGCTCGCACTACAGAAAATGACCGCAATGGTAGTGTGAGCCTCTGGCTCACTCGCATCTAACGAAATATCAGGATTGCGTTCTATTCCTAGGGTGTAGGGATGTGAAGGGTGGCGGACTGTGGCATGGTAGGAAAGCGTTGCGTTGATGGGAAAGCTGCGATGTCGGTTCCTGGGCCTGTTTGGTTACGATCGCTCAAAGTCCCCGCCCTTGCCTTGGGGGGAGGGTTGTTGATGGGCTGTACCCCTGCGCCGGTCAGTGTGCCGCCCTTGGCCTGGGTGGCGATCGCGATTCTCTGGGTGACGGTGGTGCAGGCTCCGTCCCGTGGGCAGCGGCTGCTACGGGCGATCACCTGGGGGATCGGGTTCCATGGGGTGGCGTTGTTTTGGATTATGGGGGTGCATCCGATGACCTGGATGGGCGTGCCGTGGTTGGCGAGTTTAGCGATCGCGCTGCTCTGTTGGGTCTTGATCACCGCTTGGGGGGTGGCTTTGGTGGTGGCGTGGGCGCTGCTCTTGGGGGCTGTACCCGTGGCTCACCCCCTACGCCATCTCCTCTTTGGGGTTGCCCTCTGGTGCGGTCTGGAAAGCCTGTGGCAACTGGGCCCGCTCTGGTGGTCATCGATCGCCTATAGCCAAAGTCCGGGGAATCTCTGGCTGCTGCATTGGGGGCAGGTTTCTGGCCCCACCACGATCACCGCGCTGCTGATGGTGGTTAATGGTGGTTTAGCCTTGGCCTATCTGAAACGGCGACAATGGCGACGCTATGCCGGTGGTGCGATCGCGCTGCTCCTCTTCGCCCATCTCGGCGGTTTTTATCTCGCCACCCGTCCCCTACAGGATCAACCCGCCCAAGCCTTTGAGGTGGGGATCATTCAAGGCAACATTCCCAACGAAATTAAGCTCTATCCGGAAGGGTGGCGCAAAGCGATCGCCGGCTACACCCAAGGCTACACCACCCTCGCCCGTCAAGGGGTTGACGTGATCCTCACCCCCGAAACCGCCCTCCCCTTCGCCTGGGAGGATCTTGTTCAAAACCATCACCCCTTTTACCAAGCTGTGAGGCGCGAAGGGACACCCGTTTGGCTCGGAGCCTTTGGCAGCCAAGGCCGCAGCGACACCAACAGCCTCTTCACCCTCACCGGCACGGGCCAACTCTACAGCCGCTACGACAAAGTGAAACTCGTGCCCCTCGGTGAATATATCCCCGCCCAAGCCCTGCTTGGCCGCGTGCTTCAACGCCTCTCGCCCCTTGATGCCCACCTAGCCGCCGGTTCCCCTCAGCAAGTGTTTAAAACCCCTTGGGGACGGGCGATCGTGGGAATTTGCTATGAATCGGCATTTTCGCGCCATTTTCAACGCCAAGCCGCCGCCGGGGGGGAATTCATCCTCACGGCTTCCAATAACGCCCATTACAGCGAAGTGATGCCCGCCCAACACCACGCCCTAGATGTGATGCGAGCGGTGGAACTGTCCCGCTGGGCGGTGCGGGCGACGAATACCGGCTATTCTGCGATCGTCACGCCCCACGGCCAAACGGCATGGATTTCGGAGATCAATACCTATGCCCTGCATCGTGCGACGGTGTATCGGCGAACGGGGCAGACGCTGTACGGGCGTTGGGGGGATTGGTTGGGGCTGGGTTTGGGTGCGATCGCGCTCTTGTTTTTCATCCTGCGCGTTAAACCAGTCCCTCGTTAAATAACCCCAATCACCAGAGGCAGATCACCTATGTATCTCACCAACAACTTGACATCGTTCCGGCACAGTGAGGTTGTTATGCGTCTTGCTACAAGTTAGCTGAGCAACGGCATCATCTCATTGCACAACCTCAATAGAGAATCCTTCAACAGCAGACGGTGGCTGAAAGAAACCAGTGACATGACGGAAAACTTCTTCTGTATCAAATTTTGCACGCTCTGGATTAGTTGTCCGACGCTTTGCTATTCGTTCTAAGCAGATTTTATCATCAACATCAAGGTGTATTAACTTATGAGGAATGCCCTCGGCCCAGAATATATCCTTGAACCATGCTCTTTGATTCTTTGTGTTTGCTGGAAAATCCATTACTACGGCAACTCCAGAGTTAAGTATGCTCCTGATATGACCTTTTAGTAATGGCTTAAGCCTATTTGAATATTTCAAATAATCATCGAAATTTTGTATTTCTTCAGGATAAATGGCTGTTAACCAATCATCCTCAGATAATAGAATTGCATTTAATTCTTGAGATATTTTATGGGATAACGTAGATTTTCCAGCTCCCATTTTGCCGCAAAAGAATATCAAAGTACCTTTTGAATGCATTTATCTCCCGTTTTGCACAACTTGCAATTCAGCATCAGATTTGCGGCATAATACCCGCCATTACCGGTGACAAAACCGTAGCGAAGGCTTTAACCTCCGGTGCATGGTTAAGTTAGGCCCCTATGAAGATTGTAACTGCAATTGCAGATAACATAAGCCATATTGGACGGTTGTAGTCTCTTAGATGACGCCCATTAAATCCTTCAAACGGTGTCACGGCGACAAGGGTATCGAATATCAGCAGAGGTTTTCCCACGAACAATAAGGCGAAGCCAATTGCAGCGAGAAACTCATTGCTTCCCGCTTCACTGAGCAGAGATCCCAATATAATCAAGCAGGTGACAAACAGGGTGCTAACGATGGCTCCTTGCCCTAACAGAGTACGGAAATTACGGGTGCTCCAGCCATCCCCAGGCGGATAGAGATTTCCTGGCAATGGGAAGGCCGCTCCGAACCCAATGGCAATCAGCAACGATATCCCCCAACCACCCCCCAACCAGGCACGATACTCAAGAGGTTGCTTGTGAAACCCAGAGACCAATCGAGTCCCCATTTCCCGAATGGCTAAAAGGCTGCTAACACCTACAAAAAAGGCAACGATTGTCTGAACTGATACGACAGATGAACTGCCGGAGAGAAGTATGCCGCCCCCCAATAGGGGAGCTAATACCACAAGCAATGTATTGAACACAACGACAGAAAACCGCCCTCGCCACGAGGAACCCTGTTCGGAGACTGCGTTAGCGACCCAGAGGAAATGACCTGGGTCAAGAGCAAACCCGGTTCTAATCCACAACCACATTGAGTCTATAGGATTCCATCGACTCAATTGCTGCCACATGGATATACGCTGATAGCCTGACCGATAAAAAACATTTGCTGAACCTGTGTTGTACCCTTCGACATCTGTGGCAATATCATCGCATTGTTGAGCGTGTAGCAGTGCTGTGCTGGCTTCGACCAATTTTTGGGCCAGCCTACGGCCGCGGTATTCAGGATGGGTCATTAGCCAGGCAACAAAACCAATTTTGCGACCACTCGGCAAATAGATAATGCGCAAGAGTGACGCTGCGACTAATTTTCCGTTTATTGTGACCACGAGACCGCCTGCATCATCGGTAACGACAAACCTAGACTGGGTAACGGGGAACGAAATCTTAGCAAGCGCAACCAGCGCTTTATAATCTGCTTTTTTTAGTTCTCTGACCTCTTGGGGGCCTGTTATGCTTTCTGTCATCGCATTATCTCAGTTGGCCTAACACTGGCGTTAATGTTGTTGACGTGAGGTCTGGATTCAGTTCATCGTGGTGCGTTGCGGTGGCATGGGCATCAATCAGCCAGGATGTTCAGAGCTATGACCGCCACCCACACCCTCTTTTTAGGCGGCACAGCAACTGAGTTAGGGGGCAGGTCTGAGGGTGAGATAGAGGTTGTAATTGACCAATTGGGGGGTATTGCTGGCGATCGCGATCGCATAGGTTCCCGTGGTTTTCACCGTGCCCGACCACACTCGCTCCGTCTCCCGTTCGAGGAGGGGTTCACCTGTGGGATCATACACCCCCACCACCGTGGGATAGTCGCTCACCGCGTTCACCTGCATGAATTGCCCCGCCGTGACCTCCACGGTAAACACCCCGCCTTGCCAGGCTTCGAGGCTGCCTGCATGGCGCAATTCTTCGCTGAGTTGGGGGGTTAAGGGGGTGAGGGTTTGGCCGTTGACGAGGGCTTTGACGTGATCAAAAGCGATCGCATCCCAGACCTGTTGCAACGCCGCTGCATCATCCGGGGTACTCAGGGGAAAATACAACGCAAATACCGAATCCGTCAGCAGTTCCACCACCGCAAACGACAGCTTTAAATCCTGTAACTGTTGCCGCCATGCCCGGCGATCGCCTTGATCATATTGCCCCAATTGTCGCCGCGCCTCGCCAGACAATTCACTGAGGGTATCTAGCATCTGTTGGGCGAGGGTATGCCAATGGTTACGCCAGATCTCATCATCGGGGTCAGCCGTTGGCAACGTCCCAGCACGGGCGGGATGCTTTTGCTCATATTTGTACTGCACCAAGGCTTGAAAAAAGTCGTAGTCAATCGCTAACTCCTGACGCTGTCGCCGCAGGTCGATCATGCGATCGCGCTCACTAGTCGGTAAATCGGGATCAGGGTCAGGTTCAGGGTCATCCGTCGGCGGAAAACTCAACAACTCACTACCGGGCAAAATCGGCGGCAGCGTGGGGGACAAGTCTAGATCCGGTTGGGGCGGTGCAGGGCGGCTCACCTGATACTCCACCCAGGCTTGCCCCAAAAGCCAACCCAGGCCCCCCGCCCCCGCTATCACCAGCAGCACCAACAATCCCCGCCCCAACCATTGCCCCACTGGCGGCCAAGGCACCGATCGCGCCGTCGCCTCAGACACTGCCGTAAATTCCGACTGGGGCAACGGGGTCGGCGGCATGGCGTTCACCGCCTTCGGTAGCGATTGCAGGACAGCGTGGGCACTTTGGGGGCGATCGCTCGTTTTTCGCGCCACCATCGTCGCCAACAAATCCTTAAGCACCACGTTATGGAGCACAATGTCATCCCAGCGCCATTGCCCTTCTTTATTGAGTAGGGTCTTTGGCTCTTGCCCCGTCAGCGCCATTAACACCGTCGTGCCCACAGCATACAGGTCGCTATAGGTGTAAATAATCCCTTTTTGGATTTGTTCGGGGGGCGCGTAGCCCATGCCGCCCACAGCAGGCAACGCAGCGGACTGGCTCAACGTGGTTATGTCCTGCCGCTCCGTCCACAGCGTCACCAAAACCTGTTTAATCCCACCAAAATTAATCAGCACCAAGCGGCTATCCTGGGGCCGCCAAATAATCGAATCCGGGGAAATGTTGCGGTGAATCACGCCTTGGGTGTGGAGATAGTCCACCACGGGTAATAGTTGTTGCAGGAGGCGAATCCCTTCGAGTTCCGTTAGGGGGCGTTGCTCATCCCAACGGCGTTCGAGAACATGGCGCAACAATGTCCCTTCCACAAAGGTTTGGACGAGGTAAAATGCGGTGATTCCCTCGCGGGTGAGTTCAAAAAAATCCTGCACCAGGGGCAGTTGGGGATGGCGGAGGCGGCGCAAAAATTCCACTTCCGGCGCGAACAAGTCCCGCGCCTGTTGCACCACGTCGGGGTCTTGGCTGGGGAGATGAAATTCTCGTAGGATATGGGGGCGATCGCCTTGGGTCACATCATGGACAAGGTACGTCACCCCGCAGGGGTTATCGCCCAAGATGGTGACAATCCGGTAGCGATCGCCCAAAATCTCGTCAGACTGAACAGCACTTACCATAAATTTCAGGCATTTCCTTCCATCATTCTTAGCAGAAGTCCCCCATGACTAGGTATTGTGGGCAACATTCTCGGCATCAATTCCTGCACCCGATGTCCCAAAACCCCGCCCATCTTTGCTCTATCATAGTGGGGCCAAACAAGAGGAAGACGATATGTCCGGTGATAACGCGATCGCCAGTTTATGGCTTAAAGATTATCTTACGGCGTGGGATGTCTATGAGCATGGCATCAGCCGCATATTACTGCACCAACGGACGGCCTTTCAGGATTTAATGATCGTCGAACTGGAAAATTCCCACAAAGCCCTGATCCTAGATGGCCTCTGGCAGTCTTGCACACGGGACGAATTTCTCTACCATGAACCCCTCGTCCATCCTGCCTTTTTAACCCACCAAGCCCCCAAAAACGTCCTTGTCCTCGGTGGCGGCGAAGGGGCAACGGTGCGGGAAATTCTGCGCTGGAAGACGGTGGAACGGGTGGTGATGGTGGATATTGACGGGGATGTGGTGGCAGCCTGTCGGCACTGGTTACCGGAAATGCACGCGGGGGTGTTTGATGATCCACGGGTGGAGGTGGTGATCGGCGATGCCCTGGACTATGTGGCGAACGCTGTGCCGGAATGGGATGTAATTATTTCGGATCTCTCCGAACCGATTGAACAGGGCCCCTCTTTCGCGCTGTTCACCCAAGAATTTTTTGCGCAGTTAAATCAACTCCTGACCCCCGGTGGGGTGCTGGTGGTGCAGGGGGGATCGGTGGCGATCGCCAATCTTACCTTCCATGCCCGCCTCGCCAACACCCTGCAAACAGTTTTCCCCCATGTGCTCTCCTACACCTCCACAATTCCCACCTTTGGCGAACCCTGGGGCTTTCTCCTCTGTCGCCAAACCCCCATGAACCGCCGCCCTGACCCTGATGCCATTGACCAACTCCTCGCCACCCACACCACGGGCGGCTGCCGCTGCATCGACGGCATCGCCTATTTAGGCCTCTGTCAAACGCCGCTGTATGTGCGTGATGCGATCGCGCAAACAACGGAGGTCTACACGCGCGATCGCCCCGCCCGCTACCCCAACGCCCAAGGCATCCTAGAGGGGTGACATAGCAACAAACACAGATAACGGTGAAGTTAGGCTTTAGATACAGCAACGCTTATTCATGCTTCCGTCTCAGCCCCGCTTAGACAGACTAAGATTAGTCAATTGACTTTAGATAGGTTTTTGACTAATCTAAGATTAGCCTTTTGACTTTAGTTCTATGCTCGAGATCGCAAAAGAAGACATCCTCTCCCGCCTTCAATTTGATAATCCTTGGTGGGAGACAGGCCGTGGCGGGAAAGTAATCTATGAAAATACGCCACGGCGCAAGTACTTTGCGGCTTTCTCTCAAAACATCGTGGATACAAGTGTGCGTCGAGCAATAGTTTTGATGGGCCCCAGACGTGTTGGTAAAACTGTCATGGTCTATCACACTATTCGTCTGCTCCTAGATTCTGGTATTAGCCCGGAGAATATTTTATATGTCTCTCTTGAAACTCCAATTTATACAGGGCTTCCATTAGAGAAGATACTTGGTTATTTTCAAGAACTATTCAACCATGATCGTAACTCAGAATTATTTGTCTTTTTTGACGAAATTCAATACTTGCGTGAGTGGGAAATTCATCTAAAATCCCTGGTTGATTCATTCCCATACTGTCGATTTATTGCTACTGGTTCTGCTGCTGCTGCTCTAAGGCTTAAAAGCACTGAGTCTGGTGCTGGTCGATTTAGCGACTATATCCTGCCACCACTAACCTTTGCTGAATACTTGATGTTCATAGAAAAAGAAGATGAGTTAATAGACACGGATATTCATGACTCTGAAGATTCTGGTTATCCATCTAAGAAGTATGAGTTTGTATCTAAAGATATCGATCAGTTGAATGAGATTTTTATTGATTATCTAAACTTTGGTGGATATCCAGAGGCTGTCTTTTCTGAGACAATTCGACAAGATCCTGGGCAATACATCAAAAGTGATATTATTGATAAAGTTTTACTGCGAGATTTGCCAAGCCTTTATGGAATTAGTGATATTCAAGAACTGAATAGACTTTTCACAACCCTGGCGTATAATTCAGGCAATGAAGTAAGTATCGAGGGATTATCGCAATCCTCTGGTGTAGCTAAAAATACTATCAAGCGTTACCTTGAGTATCTCGAGGCTGCATTCCTAATCCGCCGGGTGGAGAGAATCGATCAAAACGCAAAAAAGTTTAAGCGAGCAGTTTGCTTTAAGGTCTATTTAACAAACCCATCGATGCGTGCTGCGCTCTTTGGTCCGCTTGACGCAGACTCTAAGGTAATGGAAGCCATGACAGAAACTGCTATTTTTAGCCAATGGCAACACAGTAAAATGATTGAACTTTACTACGCGCGATGGAAAACTGGAGAGATTGACATTGTACATTTAGATGTCGCCAATCAATCACCTTCTTGGATCGTTGAGGTTAAGTGGAGTGATCGCCCTCATAGTTCGCATTCTGAACTGGATAACTGCACAGAATTTGTGAAAAGGAATCCAAGTGTATCTCAACCGATCTTGGTGACAAGTAAAACTATCAGAGATCACGATTTTTCATATAAAGATGTACGATTTCATTTCGAGCCTGCTAGTTTATATGCTTATGTTCTTGGTGCAAATATATTGCGAAATATTGACAACAAGATTAAGCAATCTCGTGCCAGGGCACTACCTCCTGAATAAGAGTTTCTTGGTAGAGTTGTGATAGGTATGCCTAACTATTGATTAGGCAGCGATCAGCGGCCCAATATACCTAAGATTTGGGGAGCTAAACCCTTCATAAACAAACCTTGCCAGGACCCTAGCACATCAATATTGAGGTGTCAAAAATTTCTAGATCTAGAATATACAAAACTGCATGATTTGCCAAACCTCTTAACTGGTAAGGCTTTTACTCCTTAAAAATGTGAATGTTATACGAAATCAAGCAGATATGCACCTTAGCATCAAAGGGCTATAAGCCTTTGCTGCCAAGAGTTATTGAAGGCGGCTTTAGCCCCTTGCTCGTTAAAAGGGATAACCCATCACCACAAAGGCCGCCCAGTAATAGGGGTGGGCGTAGGGGGGTTCTTTGCTGTTGAGCTGCTCCGGTTGGGCGCGGAGGTCTTCCGCAAAGGTAGTCATCTGTTCTGCGATCGCATTGGGGGCGGTTTCCATATCCTGGGCGCGATCGAGATACCAGCGCACCAACTCCTGGGGGGTCACCGTGCGTAACCACAGTTGCACCTGTTTATGGGCGACGATCGCCGAACTCCCTAAGGCCAAACGGCGATAAAACTCAATCATAAACAGCATCCGGGCGTGGCCATCCACCTCCCACAGGGGATAGAGCACATAGGTCACCCCTTGACTGAGCAGCGCCGTCATCCCATTCACCAGATCCGGTTCAATGGCAGGATAGGGGGTTGTGGTTTGGGGCGGATAGGCAAAGCTAATGAGTTCACATTCGCCCAAGGCCAATGATCCCAAGTCTGCAAAGGTGAGTTTGGTGCGATCGTTGAGGGCCAGGTAGGACTGGGGCGGTTGTTTGCTGTTTTGCATGATGGGCGTGAAGCAATGCCAATAGCGGTAGCCGCCGCCGAGAAACTGACGGCTAGCCGTGGCGGAGGTAATGTCCGCGTTGAGCCGCTGCACTTTGGTGAATTGGTGACAGACTAGCCCGGTTTCTAAGGCCACATCGGGCCGGCTATCGAGTTGAGATTCTAAGCAGAGCAGCGACACATCCGGTTGCTCTGGCGTAGGGGTATCGGCGAGGCCGAGGGAGAGCCAATCTTCATCGGCTTCGGATTGGGGCCAGGGGTTGGCTGTGGGTGAGGGGGTGCTAATCGGCGGCAGGCTGGAGGGTTGGGCGAGGCGGAGACTGGGGAGATAGCTGATCGTGAAGCGATCGGGGAAGAGGGCATGGAGGGGTAGGGCTTGGAGGGCTTGATGGGGGACGAGGATCAGATGGTTGATCGCTTTGTCTTTGAAGGTGTCGAGGAGGGATGCGATGCCGAGGAGTTGATCCAAGTGGCGCAGTTGTTCCGGGAGGTGAACCTGGAGCCAGCCGGGTTCGGTGCTGTGGGTTTGCCAGGTGTTGAACCAGGGGAGGAATTGCTCGCGTTGGGTGCGGGCATCGAGGCCTGTGGGGGCGGGGGGGGCGGGTTCCGGTTCGGGGGTGAGGGTGGGGGTTTCGGATTCCATGCCCAGGAGTTCGAGGAGGATCGAGAGGGAGGCTTCGCTGTTTTGCTTGGCCTGTTCGACGCGCGATCGCAACGAGGGACTGAGCACCACATTCAACACCACATTGGGGGTATGGCCGAGGACGACGGGTTCAGCGGTTTGGGCGGTGATCACAAAGGTAGTCAGGCCCGCTGGGCTGCAATGCCAGTAGAGCATGGCGGTGTTGTCGTCGAGGCGGCGCTGAATTTCCGCCCATTTGAGGCTGCCTTCCTGGAGGGGGAGCCGTTCCCAGAGCCAAGCGATCGCAAAATTCCGACTTTGTTCGGCCCATTCCAATGCCGTGGCCAACTCGCCCGCCTGGATCATCACATCTACATAAAGCTGATTGAGCACCGCCATGGCCATGGCCAACTGTCGTTTGTGCTCCCATGTCACATTGGCATCATTGAGGATGTTTTGGCAGCGATCGCGCCCTTGGCGATAGGTGGCTTGGGCCTGGCTGAACTCTTCTAAATGCAGTTCGGCGAGGATTTTCGCTTGCAGAATCTCCAAATAGGCCTGGGGAAACTGGTCCGCATCGAGGCATTGCAGCGCCGCGTCGTAATGGGTGAGGGCTTGGCGTAACCGGGATGCGGGTTCTGCGGTTTCCAAGGCTTCGGCAACGATCGCCAAGCCCAGATGGTGCTGAATCCGGGCCCAGGCTTCGGGGTATTGCTGCGGGGAAACCTGCTCTAAGCCATGGAGCAGGGTCGCCAATTGACCGTCGTAGCCCCGTTGATTGAGGGCGGGATGGTTTTGGGCGAGGCCACTGAGGGAGGTAAGGAGCAAGTCCGGGTGGGGGGATTGGCGGGCCGCTTGGCTGCGCCCTTGCCAGGCTTGCCAGCGGTGGGTTTGCAACTGGAGGGAACGGTCAAAGGAGGCGATCGCTTCTTCGGTGCGATCAAGGGCCAGGAGGACTTGAGCGCGGCTCACCCAGGCTAAGGTGGCTTGGGGTTCCCGTTGGAGGGCGTGATCGTAGCAATCTAGGGCCCCGATATAGTCACGGTGTTGGCTGAGAATTTCGCCGCACCCATACCAGGCCGGTGCTAGGGAGACATCCAATTCCAGGGCATGGCGATAGGAGGCGATCGCATCGTTTTCCCACCCCAACGATGCCAACACCTGACCCCGCTGACACCACACCAACGGCAGATCACCATGGTGGGTAATCACTTGGTCATAGACCGCCAGGGCTTGGGCATAGCTCCCCGCCCCGGCCAGGGCTTCCCCTTGGGCACTGAGGAGATCCGGATCATTGGGGGTAATCGACAGGGCCCGCGCATAGCTATTCACCGCCTCATCGTATTGACCCAGCGCCATAAAGGCAAAACCGCGCTGCTGCCAGCCTTCGAGGTCATCTTTTCTCAGGTGGAGCGCCCCATCAAAACTGTGGATCGCCTCATCGTAGCGGCCCAATTGATTGAGGCATTGGCCACGATTAAACCAGGCTTTTTGGAAATCCTCTTTCAGGTGAATCGCTTGGCTGTAGGCGGCGATCGCCCCTTCAAACTCGCCCAACTGCTCCAAACTATTGCCCCGACTAAACCAAGCCTTGTGGAACTCTGGGCGAATGGCAATCACCTGATCATAGGCGGCGATCGCTTCCGGGTAGCGATTCAACTCATCCAGAGCCAAACCCCGGTTATACCAAGCCTTGTAGAAGTCCGGCTTTAACTCCACCGCTCGACCATAGGACGCGATCGCCTCTTCGTACCGCTTCAAATTTTTTAACCCCAAGCCCCGATTGCCCCAGGCCTGGTGATAGTCCGGCTTCAGTTGAATCGCCCGATCCCAGGAAGCGATCGCCTCTTCATACCGCCCCGCCTCATAGGACTGCACCCCCTCATTAAAGGCCTGTTCAGCCGCAGCATTCCCCATGATGGGCGCGGCTGCCGGGGTCGGACTCGATTCCGTCGCCGCATTGCGTTGATTAATCTGTCGCACCAACTCCTGAATAATCTCTTGAGGATCGCTCGTGTCTAACCCCAACCGCTGGGCCACCTGTTGCACCAAATTTTCATCCCCCTGGAGCCGCACCAACAATTCATCCAAAGGAATCGCCTTCGGTTCTTCCTCGCTATCCTCGCTGGCGGGAATTGCAGCCTCCGTTACGGGGGAGGGGGGTTCAACCGGCGGGAGATCGGGAGTCGCGATCGGGGGGTTTAGCTCCGACGATGCCGGTAATTCCTCCTCCGGTGAAGAGACCGGCGGCGGCGCGAGGGGTTGCTCATCGTACTGCCACGTATCATTATCATCCTTGCGATCGCGTGCCAACAGGAGGCGACCAATGCCGCTCGCCGTTTCGCCAAACTGCTTCAACTCCGGTAAGCTGCGGGTCTGTTCTCCCAACGCCACCATCCGCCGCGCCAAGGTGATGTTGGGTGCTGAAGAAGCCAAAATCTTCGTGCCGTAGCGTTGCAGCCATTCGCTCCACTGGGCGATCGTGCCTCGTGTCGCCAAGGTCTCAAAAAAGCGTTGGATTCGCACCGGTTGCCAACCGTGGGCAATGCCTTCGAGGAGTTGAGTAAAGAGGAATTCATAATCGCGATCGTTGAGGGGTTGATCCGCGTTGATGCCTCTCGCGTTTTCTGCTCCGAGTTCAAATTCTGGCGACTCTGATGCCGTACCAATGCGTTTTGAGATTGTTTTCAACCATTGCTGCAACATGAGTGTCTATCCTTTATTGGGCCCTTAAATCCACCAGCGACATCAAAATTAATCACCTGCATTATAGGGTACGTCCCTCGGAGAATTTTGATGGAGTTGATGGATTCTGAAGAATCCGTGATGATGGCTGGGGCGATCGCGGCCATCCTGCGATCGCATCCGTCGGGGTTGGGCAGGCCGGAGGTGCGATCGCCCATCCAGAGCAATCCGTCAAAAACCTGCGATCCGCTGCACTCTACGCGATAATGAAAAAAACGACGCTTCCACAAGACATTATGCAAACCGCTGATTCACAAACCGTCGCGCCCGCGATGAAGACCCCGAAGCTGGGCCTGCCTGTTACAATCATCACCGGCTTTTTGGGCAGCGGCAAAACCACCCTCCTGAATCACATCCTCAGCAACCAAGACGGACTCCGCACCGCCGTTTTGGTCAATGAATTTGGCGAAATTGGCATTGATAACGAACTAATCATTACCACCGAAGACGACATGGTGGAACTGAGCAACGGCTGCATCTGCTGCACCATTAACGAAGACCTGGTGAATGCAGTCTATAAAGTCCTCGAACGGGACGACAGTATTGATTATCTCGTCGTCGAAACCACCGGCCTCGCCGATCCCTTGCCGGTAGCCCTCACCTTTTTAGGGACAGAACTCCGAGACATGACCCGCCTTGATTCCATCGTGACCACCGTCGATTGCGAAAACTTTAGCCTGGACTTATTTAATAGTGAAGCCGCCTACAGTCAGATCGTCTATGGTGATGTAATTTTGCTCAACAAAGTTGATCTCGTCGATGCAGCGGATGTGGATGCCCTAGAGGTGCGGATTCGTGACATTAAGCGCGATGCCCGGATCATGCGAACGACAAAATCCCAAGCCCCGCTGCCCTTGATCCTCAGTGTGGGGCTGTTCGATTCGGCAAAATATTTCGACGCAGCACCAGACAGCCATGATCATGACCATCACGCCCATGATCATCAGGATCACGACTGCCACGATTCCCAATGCACCGACCCAAGCCACGATCATAGCCATGCCCATTCTGATCATGGCGATCACGCCCATGATCAGGACTGCCACGATTCCCAATGCACCGATCCGAGCCACGATCACAACCATGCCCATCACAACCACAGCCATTCGGATCACTTGGCTATGGATGGGTTTACGTCGCTCTCCTTTTTCAGTGATAAACCCCTGTCCATTCGGCAGTTTCAATCCTTTTTAGATAATGAGTTAACGCCGAATATTTTCCGGGCGAAGGGGATTTTGTGGTTTGAGGAAAGTCCGAGCCGCCATATTTTTCACCTTAGCGGTAAGCGGTTTTCCATTGAAGATGACGAGTGGGGCGATCGCCCCCAACAAACCCAACTCGTCCTCATCGGCCAAGATTTAGATCACGATAAGCTCCGCCAACAACTTCAGGCTTGCGTTTTGGGGTAATCCCTCAGCGTTAACCTGTCCCATTTCGTGCCATGGCTCTCCCGTGGCACGGTTTTTCGCGATCGTGGTGCGATCGCGCCGAGTTCACGAACAATTACCGAGAGTTCACCCTCTTGGCACAGCGCAATAGTCCAACCCACCACCCGTTATTGGGCGGCGTTTACGATGCCGGGGGATTTTTAACCCTAGCTGCGCCAGGTCATGGGGAGGGGGGCTTGGGGGGTTTGGGGGGTGATCTGTTGGGTTTCAAAATCTAAGACCGCCTCCACTTCTTGATAGATTGCCTCGGCTTCGGCGAAGGAATTGCCGATACTGGTTAACCCCAATTTGCCAAACTCCGACAATGCACCCATGAGGTGGAAGATAGTGCCGGTTTTGGTGCTGCTGTCGAAGTGGAGGCGGTGACGGGTGATGATGTCCATCAGATCGGGGGGGAGGAGGCCGCAATATTGGGGTTTTTGGAGGTTGTCGGAGGCGACGTAGTATTTTTCTTGGCCTTGGGTACAGAAGTGGCCAGTGTCGGGGTTGTAGAGGCCGTTGGTGAGGAGTTGTAGGGCCATGAAGGGGTGAGTTGTGCCGCCTTTGCGGAGGTTAATTTCGATCGCATAGATGCCCCAGCCGTGGGGTTTCGAGGGGTCGGGGGTGGCGATGAAGTCTACGCCGTAGCGTTCGAGAGCGCCTTTTTTGGCGAGGAGTTCGCCGACTTGGAGGCCGAAGGTTTGGAGGGCGAGGCGATAGCGTTCGTCGGCGGGAAAGCGACAGCCGAGGTAGATTTGACCGTCGGGACCGCCGAGGATTTGGTCGTGGGTGGAGAGGATTTTAACGGTTCCGGCGGGGGTGATGTAGCCTTGGAAGCTGGGCGATCGCTTCTCATCCCCTTCGATGAAGACTTCGGCGATCGCACCCAAATCCGAAATCCGTTGGGAAAAATGTGCCCAGGTTTCCCCTTGAGCTTGGAAACTGAGGCGGGGGAACTGGGCCGCGATCACGCCGCGTCGCTGCTCCATCGGACAGTCTAAAATCGGCCGCAGATCCAGCACCGCATTGCCTTCCCCGGAAAACCCCTCATTGAGCTTAATCACCAGCCGCAACACGTCCGGATTCCGCGCCCACACCGCCACAATTTGATCCAGCAAGCCCTCAATGGTCCAAGCCAACGGGCTGCCGTCGGGATGGGGAATCCCGGCGGCGGCAAAGATTTCGCGGCTGCCACTTTTTGACCCCCAATAGAGCAAATCCGGGCAGGAGGCCAACAGCGGCACGCCCAATTGCAGCGAAAGTTCCTGCTCTAACGCCGTGGAATTAAAACACACCATATAGGACTTTTCCGGTCGCATCGCTTTTTGGATGCGGTTCATCAGGCGGGGGCGTTCGAGGATTTTTTGGGAGAGGGATTTATGGGATGCGTCGTGGGTGGAGAGGAGGAGGAGGCGATCGCGGGCATGGGAAAAGGGAATTCCCGGCAGCAGTTGCAAGTAATAGTCCACGATCATCGGGGCGAGGGGTTGCGCCGTCACGTAGATCATCCGCGTTTGGGGATTGCGCAACCGAATTAAGGAGCAGAGGAGCCGTTCTTCGTAATGGAGAAACCCAGGGACTTTGATTAGTTGATCTTGATCGATGCTGAAAGAGGGGATGACGAGGATATCAAAGTCATCTTGATCGAACATATCAATGTTGTCCACATAGTCGCGGAGTTGCCTTTGCAATGCTCGGAATTGCTCAGTGGAGGGGAGGGGGATCATCTATCTTCTCTCTCAGGGCATCGATCGACCAGCGATCGCAGTTCGATTTTGCCACGTTTCGCTAAATCCCACGGTTAATCTTTATTGATTTTTCAGAGCTTTGTTACAAATTTACGTCGTAGTCTTGGCTCGAAAAGGTGACGCGATCGCCCGTCCTTAACTTCTTACCGCGTCGGGTTTCCACCTCCCCATTAACACAGACTTCGCCATTTTGAATCATTAACTTTGCCTCGCCGCCGGTTTGGGCAATGCCTTTCCATTTGAGAAATTGATCGAGCTTAATAAAGGGAGCTTGGGTTTCAGTCATTGCGAATCTTTTAGGGGGTGCAGCATTATTATCCATCCCCTAGGGTATCGTGGCCGTTTAGCGATCGCGTCAGCCACTATCGCGCTAGCCACAAGTTTAAAAATTGCGAATCAAGTGCACCATCACCCACCAAACCCCGATAAGCTAACGGTGCAAAACACCCATGATACAGAGCGGCTGTACTGTATCAATCATTCTGAGGCATTCCCATGATTACGGATCTGCAAAAAAAATCGGCTCAAGCGATCGTCACCGCCTTTGAAACCGGTAGTTTACAAGGGGATTATGGCAAAGTCGTCTTCCACAGTTCCGACCCCGGCGGCTTAACCTACGGCAAGACCCAAACCACGATCTACAGCGGCAACCTCTACCTCTTGATCAAAGCCTACGTTGAACAGCCCAACGCCGATTACGCCGATGAACTCCGCCCCTACCTGAAAGGACTCAAAGACCAAGACAGCCGCCTCAACCGCGATCGCACCCTCCGCAGCATCCTCCAAGAAGCCGGAGATGACCCTATCATGCAAGCCACCCAAGACGAATTTTTTGATCGCGTCTATTGGGCCCCCACCGTCAAAAGCGCCGAATATATCGGGATTCAAACCGCCCTTGGCTACTCCGTCGTCTACGATGGGCGCATCCATGGGTCTTGGCACATGATTCGCGATCGCACAATTAAAAACTACGGCCAACTCTCCAGCCTCGGCGAACAAACCTGGATCACCCGCTACATCCAAACCCGCAAAAGTTGGCTCGGCAACCACAGCAACAGCCTCCTGCGCCTCACCGTCTATCGCATGGACACCTTCAACGAACTGATCAACGCAGGCAACTGGGCCCTCGCCCTCCCCTTCCACGTTCGCGGCCTCCGCGTTGATGCCGCCGCCCTCAGCCCCAACGTCTCCATCTCCGCCGAACTCGCCCCCGATCGCCTCCTCAAAGTTGAAACCCCCTACCTCCGAGGCGAAGACGTGCGCCAAGTCCAACTCGCCCTGATCAAAGCTGGATTCAGCGTCGAAACCGACAGCGTCTACGGCCCCGGAACCGCCGAGGTCGTCAAGCAATGGCAAGCCCAACAAGGCCTCACCCCCGACGGAATTGTCGGCTCCGCCACCCGTTCCGCCCTCGGCATTGATGACGAAACCCCCGACACCTCTAACCCCGCCCTCTCCAACCCAACCCCCCCACCCAGCAGCAACATCCTCAAACTCACCAACCCCCTGATGCGCGGCAACGAAGTGCGACAACTCCAAGAAGCCCTCCGCAACGCAGGTATCCGCGTCGGCACTGATGGCGTATTTGGCCCCGACACCGAACGCGCCGTCAAAGAATTTCAACTCAACCGTGGCATGACCGCCGATGGCATCGTTGGCCCCGCCACCACCCGCGCCTTGAAGCTGTAACCCCTGCACCCGACCAATCCCAAGACTGCCCACCCAGCCCACCCTGACCGCCAATCCCTCCCGATACAATGGGGGGACATTTTATCTATTTTGGTTATGAATCGATTTAAATCCGTCATTTCACTGTTAATCACAGCCTGGGGGGTATCAGTGGGATCAGGTGCGATCGCTCAACCCCGCCTCGAATTTGACTCCCAAACCCCCTCCTTCCAAAAAACCCTATCCCAAGGCAATATTCGCGTTGAAGTCAACTACACCGCCAATGAAAACCTCTTTGAAAGCAACATTAACTACATCCTTTCCCATCAGGGTCAAGCCTATCTCCAAGACGCTCTAACCGAATTCATGTCTGGCGAAATATGGCTCCAAGACCTGAACAATGACAACACCGCCGAGGTCATTGTCTCAAACTACAGCGGCGGGGCCCATTGCTGCACCACCCACGATGTCTACGAATGGACAGGCGAAACCTTTGAACACACCACCCTTGGCCCCAGTGATGGCTACGGTGGATCATTTCAAGATCTAGACAACGACGGCATTGTCGAATTCACCACCTTTGACGGTGCATTTCTCTACGCCTTCAGTTCCTACGCCGGATCATTCCCCCCCTCACAAATTCTCCGCATCGGCCCCAACGGCCTCGAAGATGTCACCCGCGACTATCCCGAACAACTACGCGGCACTGCCTGGCAAATGTACCAAGCCATCCAAGACCGAGACTCCGACATCAATGGAGTGTTAGCCGGATATGTCGCCCAAAAAATTCTCCTCGGCGAATTTGAAGAAGGCTGGCAATTCATGCTCGCCCGCTATGATCGCACCTCAGACTGGGGCCTTGATGTGTATAACGATGTTGGTGAAGTCGTCCATCAACACCCCGACTTCCCCACCGCATTACGGGCATTCCTAAAAGAACACGGCTACTTATAGCGATCCGGCATCATTTATGACACAGAATCCACATAAACATCGTCAATTAAACAACCATAGCGATCCTCAATCAATCGTCAATCTATAATCCCCGCCAACACGGGGCTTAAGTCCCTTGCCTGTTCATGAATCAAATAGGACTGGAGAGGGAGCCTCTCGCTCCCTCTCCAGTCCTATCAAAGAATTAAGGAGTGCGGGCATCTTGCCCGCTAGTGATACCCATTCATCAAATTGGCTATCAACAGGCAAAGAGATTAAGGTGGGCTGTTTTTGATAGCTCTCAGCCCGCGCTAACCCATCGGGAGTTGTTCAATCGGAATCAGGGTTAATTTGGGATTCTTCACTTCGTCGATAAAGTAGCCAATTTTCGGAGAGTAATTATAGGCATAGCACGGCTTACCAAAAAAGTGAGCCGCCACCGCCACATGAAGACGCGAGGTGATCATGGCACTGGATGCCGCAATGCGTTTTAATTTCTCGGTGTAGTGAATCGTTGGATCGTACTCAACCTGTATCAGTTCACCGCCCAATTGTTGTAACTGAATCAGCAATTCTTGATTCATCTCTGGGTCAATTTGGGAATCCGTATCGATGAGGAGAATGCGTGTTAATTGATGGTCTTGACAGCGTTTTAAAATGTAGTCGCTCACCTTCGTGAGAAATTGGGTGCGATCGCTCACCCCATAGGCCGTTAAATTGCGCCACGCCACCAACAGATACCCCGGATCAGCCACCTGGGGTCCATGGTCACAATACCACTGCTGGAGAAACCCATAGCTCAAATCTTCAACTTGCTCTAATTTACGCGAATTCCAAACACAAAACCGCCGCGCCCGTTGATACGATACCGCATCCCGTAAGGATAGATAATCCGCTCGATTAATCAAAATCAAGGTCTTAACTTGTCGCTCTAGTTTCTTTAGGTTGCCAACCCCGACCCCCACATAGGCCACTTTTTTACCGAGCTTTTTCGCAAATAAAACCTGCTTATAGCCGCCGTCTAAATCTTCATCGGTAAAACAGGTTCCTCCTCCCCAAAGAAGATGAGAACTTTTTTCTAAATTTGCCCGTAAAATCTCATAATTATCTGTCCAGTTATTTTTCCACACATCCACAGGAACTTCGCCTTCTAGCCAGGAAATCGGGGCATAGGCTACGACCCGAATCGGCATCCCACAACTTTGATTCAGTTCATCAATCAACGCCCGGAGCATAATATCATCACCGAGATTATCTCCCCCGAAGTACCCCAAAATTGTCACACCGCAGGAACCGTTTAGGTCGTTTTTTAATGCTTCAGTCAGAGTCATTTTAACTATCAGTTGAGGGACAGGAAAACGGTGTTGATGGACGAAACATCGCGGTGCGATCGCACCTCTATTCTATCTCTGAAACAGGGGTTTCCGGTGGGGGCTGTTTGAGTACCACTTCATCATAAGTGCCCGATTCGATGATTTTGCCTTGTTCGAGGACATAGATGCGATCGCAATGTTTGAGCGTTGTCAAACGGTGAGCGATCGAAATCATCGTTAAACTACCCGCCAAGTTCTGAATTGAATCACTGACAAGCTGCTCCGTTTCATTATCCAAAGCAGAGGTGGCCTCATCAAGAACCAAAATATCCCGCTGATGATAAAGGGCGCGAGCAATCCCAATGCGTTGGCGTTGTCCCCCGGATAAACGCACCCCGCGCTCACCCACTTTTTCCTGTAATCCATTGGGCAACTGTTCAATTAAATCCGTCAGTTGAGCAGCCGCGATCGCCGCCCTTAACCGTTCTTGATTAATCTTTTCTTCAGGAACTCCGAACGCAATATTATGTTCAATCGTGTCATCAAGAAGAAAAATAGACTGGGGAATATAGCCAATCAAATTTTGCCAGCCGCGCAGATTTTCATACACTGACTGACCATCTACTTTTAAATCCCCGGATTTAGGAATGAGCAGCCCCAAAATAACATCCACAAGCGTTGTTTTTCCGGCCCCCGATTGACCAATAAAGCCAATGGATTGTCCTTTCTGAATTTGGAGAGAAATATCATTCAGGGCGCGATTTTCGATATTCGGATAGGTGTAGGAAATATGACTGAGATCAATCGTGTTTTGAAAGGGAAGCGATGGGGTGGATTCGTGATTGGAAGACAGGGCATAGGTGCCACGATTATCTTCGGCTTCAATGAGGTCTTGATAGAGTTTATCAATAATATAGGAATTAAACCGAATGGATGAGGTGGCTTGAACGATCGCTGCTGAAGCGGGCAGCATCCGAATCGATGCGATCGCAAAGACACTTAATGTAGCAGTCAAACTATCGGTATTACCACTTATGATCAACACCAAAAGTGTAAAACCAATCAGAAAACTCACCAGCAAAGCCTCAATAATAAAGCGTGGCAAGTTATTAAACACCATCACCGTCCCCATGGACATCGCATAACGTTTTGCTTCGTAGGTAATCTGTTCTTCAAAATATGGTGCGCAGCCAATGATGTGGGTTTCTTTGATACTGCCTAAGCCATGGTTCACAATCCGAATCATATCGGATTGGGCCGCCGCCGCATCTTCTGCCAATGCTCGCATCCGGTCTTTAAATAAGTTGGTAATGCCGTAGGTTATGAGAACAACCGCAACAATGGACAGAGTTCCGATCGGGCTTGTCCAAGCCAGCAGGCAGAGTAATAGCCCTAAAACCATCAGGTTTGAGAGGGAAACCAGCATCGGAACCAGAATTTTTTGTGAGAAGTTTTGTGATTCGAGAATGAGGGTCTGGATTAAAACAGAAGTGTTGCGGGAGAGGTGAAAGGTGTAGTCTGTTTTTAAGTAGGCTTCGAGGAGACGGCGCATGACGCTGCCAGTTTGAGAAAAGCTGAATTTAAAGATGTATTCTTGCATCTTAAAATTGAAACACACTTTAATAAAAAAGAGCGCAATGATCAGTCCCCCGATGCTGATGATGAACTGTGAAGGAGTGGTAAAGCCTAGGGTTTGATAGAGGTTAGCAATGATGGCGCTATCGGTAATCAGTTCAGGCCTGTTGACCAATCCCATAAAGGGGCCGACTAAGCCAATCCCAAAGGTATCTAAAACTGAGACGAATAGAAAAATGACCACCAAGACTGGAATTTCATATTTTTTACGATCAATGATGTAAAACAGTTTTTGGAGCTTGCGTGACATTTTTGCCTTGAGTTGCTAACGATGAATAGAGCAAGGAATAGGGATTGAAATTATGAGTTCATGAGGTAAGTTTTTACGGGATCGATCGCTTTATTAAAATCGAAGTGGTAGGCGGCTTTGATGGCGTTTTCATGGTAGGTGGGATGATCGGCGTGGATGGTTTGGATGGCGGCAGCGATCGCGGCCGGGGTGACCTCGTTTAACAAGAGTCCCGCTTGGAAATCACGCACACTTTTTAGCCCTAAAATATCCGATCCAATCACGGGGACACCAGCGGCATAGTAGTTATACATTTTTCCAGCCGGGACAGAGATGAAATTAAATTGGGTCATCGCATTGGTATGGTCAAAGTTATAAAAACAAAACCCAATGCTGAACTGAGCTAAATAGTTAATTACTTCTTCTTGGGGAATGTAGCGACGCTCAATGATTAAACGACCGGCATCAATGAGGGGTTGATACTGTTGAGCGATTCTCTCCTGATGCTCTTCGCTGACGATCCCTTTAATGGTCAATGTAAACTTCTCGGTGTCGAGAACATTAAAGACTTCTAAACATTCATACACGCCGTTACGGAAGTTGGCATTGCCAAAAAAGATGGCGTTGATGGTGTCGGAAGGATGATAGTCCGGGGGTTGATAGTTATCGAGGGCGGGGGCGTTGGGGAGAATAAAGGCGGGAATGTTGGTTTCGGCAAAGAGGTAGTCGTAGCGTTCGGGACTGTGGGCTAGGACGGATTTAATGCGGGTGAGGTCGCAACTTAAAAAGAAGCGATCGCGGTAGGGTTCGAGGGATAAAAAATGGCTGCTGGGAAACAGTTTTTGGGCGATGACTAAACCGGCAGAATCGACGGCAATCACTTCATCCGCTTGGCGGCCTCGCGATCGCCAATACACTTGCCACATTTTGAAAAACTGGTAAAGGCGGGAACCTTGGCCGATGACCCGACCAAAATCAGTTAAGAAGGTTGCGAGGTGCTCAGAGAGGGGAATGAACTCAAATTCATCGCCCTGAAGATTATGATTTTGGTATTTGCCATCATCGAGGGTGATCACTCGAATCTTAAAGTCAGCTTTCAGTTTTTCAATGAGGTTGAGAAGTGTGGGAGTATAGGCTAACCATTCGTTGGGAAACAGGATCAGAATCGTTTTAGGCATAATGAGCCGTCGTCATGGATGTCGAGCGAGCGTTAAATGTCTTTATTCTAGGTCGATGTTTCCCCGGTGGCCGAGAATTGTGCCATATTGGCGCGACTAATCCGTGTTCTCACGATTTCATTAGCCGCTGGATTCGGGGTGGGCTTGGAGTTTTTGCCCGATTGTGGGTTCTGTGCCGTTAAAGATGCGTTGGAGGTTGGTGCGGTGGCGAACAATGACGTAGCTGCCTGCGAGGAGGCCAAAGAGGCAGTAGGCGAGGGGTTCGTGGAGCAGCAGCATTAAGATCGTGACGGCGATCGCACTCAAGATCGACCCCAAAGAGACGATCCGACTCACGGCGAGGGTGAGGGCGAAGACGGCGATCGTGCTGAGGGCGACAACGGGACTCATCACCAATAGGATACCGATCCCGGTGGCGACGGATTTGCCGCCTTTGAATTGCAGCCAAACGGAGCGACTATGGCCCACGAGGGCAAGGAGTCCAGCGAGGGTGGCGAACCAGGGTAGCTCGGCGGTGGGGATGTGCGGCGCGATCGCGGGGATATAGGCGAGGCTATAGACGAGGGCGAGGGCGATCGCACCTTTGAGGGCATCGGTGAGGAGGACGGTGGCGGCGGCCCATTTGCCGACGGTGCGGAGGACGTTGGTGGCCCCGGTGGAGCCGGAGCCTTGGTCGCGAATGTCCAGGCCCGTGAGCCATTTGGTCAAAAGATACCCTGTGGGGAATGACCCCAGCAGATAGGAGGCGATCGCAATCCCCACAATAATTAACCCAGTCATAACCTCTCCGCAGCAATTAATTCATTCCTCCCCCATTAATGCAAGAAATGGCGCATTCCGGTACAAATCATCACGATTTCTAACTCATCGGCAGCGGCGATCGAGTCGTTGTCACGAATGGAGCCGCCGGGTTGAATGATGGTCGTGATCCCCGCTGCGGCGGCGGTGCGTACGGAATCATCAAAAGGGAAAAACCCATCACTGGCGAGACAAGCTCCTTTTGCCGCGTCCCCGGCTTGGGCGAGGGCAATCTGAGCCGCGCCGACGCGATTCATTTGCCCTGCGCCTACGCCGACGGTGGTGCGATCGCGGCTAATCACGATCGCATTGGATTTAACGTGTTTTGCCAACTTCCAGGCGAATTGCATTTCTGCCCGTTCTGCGTCCGTGGGCTGCTTTTGGGTCACCACTTGCCACTGTGCCGGGTCATCGGTGGCATCATCGGCGGCTTGGACGAGGAGACCGCCCGCGATCGCCTTCACAGTTTCTTTCGGCCCCGTGAATAAGTCCGGCAAGAGCAACACCCGCAGCTTCGATTTTTTCTTGAGAATCGCCGCCGCCTCTGGCTCACACCCCGGCGCAACGATACATTCTAAAAAGGTTTTCGAGAGGGCTGCCGCCGTTGGGGCATCAATGGGCCGATTCAACGCCACAATCCCCCCAAATGCCGACACCGAATCCGCTGCAAACGCCCGTTCGTAGGCTTCGACGAGGGTCGCCCCCATGGCCGCGCCGCAGGGGTTGGTATGTTTCAACACCGCTGCCGCCGGATCGCCACTGTCGCCAAATTCAATGATGATCCGTCGTGCCGCTTCGAGATCCACCAAATTGTTATAGCTCAGTTCTTTGCCCTGCAATTGGGTGGCGTTGCTCCAGCCGCTCTCGTCGGTTTTATACCAAGTGGCGGGCTGGTGGGGGTTTTCGCCGTAGCGTAGGGTTTGGTGGGGGTGGGCGGTGAGGGTGAAGGGGGCGGGACTGTCGGTGAGTTGGGCGAAATAGGCGGAGATGGCGCGATCGTAGTGGGCGGTCATTTGGAAGCCTTCGAGGGCGCGATCGCGCCGAAACGCCGCGCTCGGTTCTCCGTTTGTTCGCAATTCTTCCAGATAGACCCCGTACCGTTCCGGGCGACAGAGGACGGTTAAATGGGCATGATTTTTCGCCGCTGCCCGCAGGAGGGTGGGCCCACCAATATCAATATTTTCGATCGCATCCTCGACGGTGACATCGGGGTTTGCGATCGTCTGTTCAAAGGGGTACAGGTTCACCACCACCAAATCCAACGCCCGAATCTCGTTCGCTTCTAATTCCGCTAAATGTTCCGGCAGATCCCGCCGCGCCAAAATCCCGCCATGGATACGCGGATGGAGGGTCTTCACTCGGCCCCCCAGGATTTCCGGTGATCCGGTGTAGTCGCTCACCTTCGTCACGGGCAATCCCGCTGCTTGGAGGGTTTTCGCCGTGCCGCCACTACTGATCAAATCAAAGTCAAAGTCTTGAACTAGGGCTTGAGCAAGTTCGACAATTCCGGTTTTATCGCTGACACTCAGCAGGGCTAATTTACTCACAATTCACAGGCGGCGATGAACAACGCCGCTATTATCCCACCTGATCCACCGCCTAAACCTTAAAAAATTGAATGCGATCGCCGGGCGGGGTCATTCTTCCTCGCTCTACCTGGCGGCGTTGCAAATCTTGGCGGCGGATTGGAGGTGAATTCCCCAGGCGACGAGGGGCGAATATTATGAACTGTAAGTTGGTTGTTTGCATCGCGCCTTTGCAGGAGATACCCCGATCGCTCTGAATTCGATGCGATTAAAGGCTAAAGGCCGTGGCTTTTGCCGACGACCCAATGACGGCGAAAAAAGCGAGATAAGGAGGTTTCGTCGAGGGCGAGATAGATGGGGCGACCGTGGGGGCAGGTGCGGGGGTTATGGGTGCGTTGCCACTGTTCGACGAGGGTTTGCATTTCGGGCAGGCTCAGGGATGTGCCGTTGCGGATCGCGCTGCGGCAGGCTGTGGCGACTTGGGCGGTTTCGAGGTCTCCCCCTAGGCTCAATTCCACCAGGGCATCCATGCAATCGTCGCGATCGGCTAAGAGGGCGGGGCAGTGGCGCACGGCCCACAGGTTTTCGCCGAAGACATCGACGGTGATGCCGATGCGCTGGAGTTGTTCAACTTGGCGATCGCGCCATCCCGCCACAATCAGCGGCGGGTCAAGCTCCACTAACTGCCACGCGGTTTGTAATTGCTCGAACAAGACCCGCTCATGGGCGATATGCTGCTCAATTAACCAGAGGCCGTGCTCATGCTCGGCCACAATATACATCCGGTTCACCTGCGCTACTACCCGCAGCGGCATTTGGATGCCTGCCGGGGCGGTGAGGGGGGTAACTTGGCGATCGAGGGTGTAGGTTCCGGCGCTGGCGGCGGCTTTGAAGACGGTTCCTAAGCGTTGATTGTGGGCGGTGGGGGTGAGATCGGCGGGACTGAGGCGCAGGGCTTGGTCGATGCTCTCCCGGACGCGATCGCGCCAAAAATCCAGGTGATGCAGATAAACTTCGGTTTTGGCGGGGTGGCGGTTCCAGTCGATTTGGGCGGGGGGAAGGGTGAGGTGGAGGAAGGCGACGGGGTAGCGGTGTTTGGGGAGGGTGCGGCTCATGCTGGCGAGGAGGGTCTGTTCGAGGGCGGGCGATCGCACCCAGCGGCCGTTGATCGCCACCTTGAGCCAATCGGCACGGCGACGGTGACAGCGATCGGGCAGACCCACCACCACCTGAATCTGAGCGTCGGGATAGTCGGGGAGTTGGGTTTGGGTGAACTGGGCGAAATCTCCCGGCTGCGTTCGTGGCAAGAGTTGGGGCAGGATGTCTTGGGGACTCTCGCCGGGAAAGAGTTTTAACCAGGGGCGATCGCCACGGGATATCTGCCAGTGAAGGCGGGGATAGCAGAGGGCGAAATGATGGATCAGGGTTTGGATCTCTTTGAGTTGTTGGCTTTCAGCGGGTAACCCGTGACGGCGCACGGGAATCCGCCCAAAGAGATCATGAACGGTGATGATCGTGCCGGGAGCGATCGCGTCCGGTTCCATCTCGATCACCTCTCCCTGTTGGTCGTAGCTCACCCGCCACCCCGTTGCCGCCAAACCGGGACGACTGCGAATCTCTAACCGCGACAACTGGGCAATACTGTGCAGCGCTTCCCCCCGAAACCCCAAACTCGTAATCCGCCACAGATCCGCCGTGGTGTGGATCTTGCTAGTGCTGTGGGGCTGGGTGCAGGAGCGGAGACTGTCCCGATCCATCCCCTGGCCATCATCGGCCACTTGTACTCGCCATTGTTCAAGATCGAGAGCGATCGCAATCCGTCCCGCCCCCGCATCGATCGCATTTTCCACCAATTCCCGCACCACAGCCGCCACCGAGTCGATCACCTCTCCGGCAGCAATAATATTAATCACATCAGCAGGCAGGGGTTGAATCGTCGCCATCACGAGATCAATTCTAGAGCGATTTCCCCCCGATCAGATCAGCATCCAGAAGCCCTGAGCTTGTCAAAGGGGGAGATGGCAAGCAGGGCAGATGAAGTATACATCAGCACATCCAATCCCATGCACAAAGGGCTTAAGCCCCTTGCCTCTATATGGCTCAATTGCTCAAGCAAACGCTAGATGTACAGAAAAAAACTCTCTATTGCCTATCACAACAACAGAGAGCTTGGAGGAGAATCGAGAACCGTCGATCAAAACTGAAATTTAGACGAGGCTGGTGACTGTGGTTGCCATGAGGAGCAAAGAGGCAAGGAACAGCACAGCCCAGGCGGCTTGAATTTTGTAGGATTCCTGTTCGTGTGCGGTGGGGTAGGCGGCGCAGTAAACGTCCGGCTCGATGGCGTGGTTATTGAGGATGCCGTTATCGAGTTGGGTGGTGCGCATGGGGTTTACCCTCCGGTTGGTGTTGCGTTCTTGTTTACTAAGATAACAGATTTTTACGAAATGTAACAAATATTTGACAAAGTTTAAATATTTCCTGCGTGGGTGTTGTCATTGCTGCCAGTGTATGGGTATTCGCCACAACGAACCGTATCGTTGATAGCGAATTGCTAGCGATATGCCTCGATCTCGCTTTGAATCAAGTGTTGGTGTCGATCGCAATCTTCGCGATCGCCATTCTCTATTTCGTTTCAGGCCAAAGCTCAACGTAACGGTGCGTTACGCTCACAGCACCCTACTGGGTCATGGCATTAGGGTGGGTTCGGTGGCTTAAACTCCCGCCATCACTGCAATTTAGCAATTCGCCGTAACCCACCGATGAAGAGATCTGGTGACCGCAGGTGATTTTTAAGTATTGATGATCTAATTTGGATGATGATCGGGGAGCAACGGCAGCCCATCTGCCAAAACAAGGGGGGCTGAAGTTGATGTACTTCAGCCCCCCTGTCATTTAATGGCTGGTGTTATTTGTACAATTCGGTGGAGAGGCGGAACGCGAGAATACCGGGAATTAACGCGATCACGAGGGCGATGTAAACTTGAGTATCTGAAATCGGCATGAAATGAATCCTCATGGTAAACAGCTTTCCCATTAATTTTCGGCATCATCGCCCCTTTCCGTTAGACTCCGTTACAAAAATCAATAGAAGGTGCATGGAATGTTCCGATCGAGTCCCGTAGGGATGGAAGAGGCGATCGCATCTCATCAGAATAGTTACCGACCCTCGTGTCAGAGGCTAGACTAGAACATGAGTAACGCTTCTCAACGGGATCACGGTAGATTGCCTCAGTGCTGAATTCCGTGCTGATCCAGTTTTTGTGTACACGCCAAGATTTATTAGAGAACGACCATGGGACTTTTTGATCGCATTGGGCGAGTTGTCCGCGCTAACCTCAACGATGTGGTTAGTAAGGCGGAAGATCCGGAGAAAATTCTAGAACAAGCGATCCTTGATATGCAGGAGGACTTGGTACAACTGCGGCAGGCTGTGGCGAAAGCGATCGCTGCCCAAAAGCGTACCGAGCAGCAATATAACAAAAATCAAACGGATGCCAACAGTTGGCAACAGCGGGCCCAATTAGCCCTATCCAAAGGGGATGAGGGCCTCGCCCGTGAAGCCCTCCAGCGCAAAAAAGGGAGTGGCGATACAGCAGCCCAGCTTAAACAGCAATTGGATGTTCAAGTCAATCAAGTCCAGACCTTGAAACGGAACTTGATTGCCCTCGAAAGCAAAATTTCTGAGGCCAAAACCAAGAAAGATATGCTCAAGGCACGGGTACAAGCGGCCAGGGCCAACGAACAACTGCAAAGTGCGGTGAGTTCGATGAATACGGGCAGTTCCATGGCGGCGTTTGAGCGGATGGAAGATAAGGTGCTCGAAATGGAGGCGCGATCGCAAGCCAGCTTTGAGCTAGGCGGGGCGGATCTAGAAAGCCAATTCGCCGCCCTCGAAAGTGGCAGCGACGTGGATGCAGAATTGTCCGCCATGAAAGCCCAATTGAGCGGTGCTGCACCCGATCAAGGCGCACTCCCCCCCTCGGACACCCCGAAGGCAAACCCGACAACGGCTCCCATTGATGCGGAACTCGAAGAACTGCGCCGCCAAATGGATCAACTCTGAACCTGGCCGCTATCCCATCCGCTGCCGGAAACGCTAAAGCATAGGGATGTACACCCCTGTACACCCCTGTGCCTCGATCATCGGAAATCGCCATCGCACCACGGTTAAATTTGGCGAAGACCGTTTCGAGGACAGCTTAAGGCGGTGAAAGGCTAGATCCGTGGGCATTGCCCGCCCTTGGAGAGCGTCTTTCTAAAACGGGTAAAGATCAACGATTTGATCCTCAACGATCGCATAACCCCATTCGGGATGTTGGTTAATCTGACGCTTGATCAGGTTGCGGCCGAGTTTGGTGTTATAGGCCTTTTGAAGGAGGTCAAGGCGAGGGGCTTGGGCGGGGACGGGTTCAGGAGTGGAAGCGTTGGGAAGGGCGGTCGGGGTTTGGAGTTGGTTGAGTTTGGCCATGACCTCGGTTTTGGTGATGGCAGGGCGATCGCTGAAGGCTGGGGGTAAATAAGGGGTGGCAACGCCGCGCTGCTGGGCTTGGAGGGCTTCACGGGCGAGGCGATCGCATTTGCGCAAAAACCCATCCCAAAGATCCTGGGCCAAGGTGGGATTCCGCAGATCCGCCCGCGCCCGTGCCACGGCGGCTTCAATGGGTTCGCCCTTGTGACAGTAATATTGCACCCGCTCCTCTTCAAAGGCGGGATAGGCCACACCGGGCTGAATTTCCCAATCCCGCTGCACCTGTTGACTCGATCCCAAGGGTTGGCCCTGACTGAACTCCTCCCAAAACGGCGACCACATCCCTTTTGTGATGCCGTCGATCACCCAAAATTGACTGCGTTCAGGATTGCGATCGCCCCGCGCCACAAAGTAATCAAAGACGGCTTTTTGAAAGGCGGCGAGTTCTTGCTGAGATTGCCACGGGCCGGAAAATTGGTACTGCGGGGCAACGGGGGGCGCGGGGCGGGGGGGCGGTGTGAAAAAGGGATCAGCAGCGGGAGGTGCGATCGCCACCGGGGTTAGATCGCCCAGGGTGGTTAAGGCGGTAAGGATGGGCGTGAGATTGAGTTGAAGTTCGCGCTGCTGGTCAGGGCGGAGGCGTTCGGCGAGGATGCCGCGCTGCTTTAACTGACGGCAGGCCTGTTGATAGTCGTCATGATTCAGACCCGTAACCCGTTGAATCGCGTCAAACTCCGGCGCAAACCAAGCGTCCGGGGTGGTGTGGCTGTGCCAATGGTGAACCAAAATCGCAGCGGCAACGCCCCCGGTGACAGGAACGAGGTGGGGAAAGTAAACCGCAGCAGGGCCAAATTGAGGCGGGGTCGGGGTCATCAGATCGGTAAATGGCAGTTTTTTCAATCTAGCATCAGAGGTCATGAACGTTATTTCAGTCAAATGCGTAAGCAGAGAGATTGTCCAGAAGTACGAGAACTCAATAAACCTTACGTGAATTTTCAAAGTAATTCATCGAAAAGCGATACTTATCGTCCGTGGAATGATAGTCACCATCAGACTAAACTCCACACCATGAAACGACATCCCTTACTTACTGGCTTAGGTCAACGCATTCGCGAATACCGAAAAGCTCGTGGCCTTTCCCAGGAAGCGTTTGCCGCTGAATGTGGATTGGATCGCACCTATATCGGTGGAATTGAGCGAGGAGAGCGAAACGTTGCAATTCTCAATTTAGCGGTCATTGCTCAAGGTTTAGAGATATCAATGTCCGAACTACTCTCCGACTTATAGTCTATGCAAATTACCGAAACCATTGATGTCATTTGCCGTGGGGATGCTGATCAAAATCCCATCTGGCAGCAAGCTTGTGTTGATGTGGCACAAGCCATTTCCGTTATTGACTGGCCTCATGGCACAGGAACGTTTAAGCTCAATCCAGGTACAAAGCCCCATGCCAATGGTGTGATGCCCATCAAAACTCCTGGCATCAACAGGCTCAAAACCCTCGGCTGGCAAACTGAGCGTTTACCCAAAGAACTTGCAGGGATCAAGATGGGCAACCTAGATGCCATCCTCGAAACCCAAACGGGTATGGTGGGTTTTGAATGGGAAACGGGCAATATTTCATCGAGCCACCGGGCAGCCAACAAGATTATTCATGCACTACTCACAGGAGGATTGTTGGGTGGCATCTTGGTTGTTCCTGCCCAATCGATGCGCCGTTATCTCACCGATCGCGTTGGCAATATTACCGAACTTCGTGCCTACTTCCCCGTTTGGTCAGCGGTGCAACTTGAAACAGGGGTTTTTCGAGTGATCGCCGTGGCACAGGATGAATTGGACGATACTGTGCCCCTCATTCCCAAAGGAAAAGATGGCATGGCTGCCCGTTAATGGGGTTGATCATCAACAGTATCGGTATTGACATGGTGATCGATGTCTCCTACCGTTAACCGCTCAATAATGACATCACAGTTCTCGATTTCAATACCAATCCAGTGACGATGCTTCTGTTCACAAACGGCAAAGGTTGTTCCGGCTCCCCCGAAAGGATCAAGCACTACATCACCAGGAACCGTTGAAATTTCAACCACGCGATCCAGTAGCTTCGTTGAAAGTTGATTTGTTTTCCGCTTCTTGCTTTTAAATTTCCAATGGCGCACTGGGGGAATATCTGTCCAAACATCTGGGAGATTGACACCCTTAGGATTCATGGCTCGACGATGCCCCCCATAATCTTTGATGTCGCCCCCACAATGACGACATGTTGCGATCGGGGTGCGGATTTTCCGAAAGGTTTTCGGTTTATCACCCTTGCTGTAATACAGCAAACTATAGTGGGATGGGTACAGTCTGCCTCGAATAGGCATACAGGTTTTCGCATCAACCGCGATCCAATGGCGAAATGTGAAACCCAACTCTATGAGATAGGAACCCAATAAGACATTCCATTTCGGTAGGTTGTAGACAAATAAAGAACCCCCTGGACAAAGGACACGCTCACATTCAGAAAGCCACGAGTGCATCCACTCGATATACTCAGTCTCTTGTCGCTGGTCGTTCACCCTACTTCCATAACGCTTACCCAGGTTAAACGGTGGATCAGCAAACACCATATCGATTGTGTCGCTGGCAATATATTTCAGTAGCTCCAGACAATTACCCTGTAGTAAGACACCTTGTTCAGTCCTTAAAATTGGTTCCGGACAATCCGTTCCTAGAATTCCTTGTGGAATCCATGGGGTGGGACTGATGTCTAATCTTTGCTGCTGATAGAGAATTTCAGGCATTGGCTAGCATGTGATGACTATGTGCATCATAGTTTATTCTTGGGTAGTCAACCAAATGTACTGTGTTTGTTCCATCAAGCTACCTTGTGGACACTCCCCGGCCTAAAGGGACGGGGATTCTTGGCTCACCGAGTCCACTTACCTAGGATTCCTTGCGAAGTCCTACATAGAGGTGGTTCTCTCCCCAAGCGTTACTTTCGGTGTGCCCCACCGTAGTTGGATTGCTCCAAAGTTTGTTTGGATGGGCAGCAATATTTGCCAAAAACTATTCGTCTAGTGCCTGTGAATCTTTTACCTACTTGCAGGGAGGCCTAGAACAATGAAGTAGAACCCCATAGATTCAATTGCCAAGGTTCAGTCGCTACGGGTTAGGTAGCATCGGGTTTTTAAAGCGGTTGATTACCCGATCCGCTACGCTAATCGTACACAATAAAAAGCTGTCCTGGAAGGACGGGGCTTTAGACCCATGAATTTTGGTAAAATCTGCTGTCGATACTGCCCAAAGTGCCTTGGGCATTGTGGGTGGAGTGGTTACGCTCACTGGTTATTATTGGCTGGGATGAGCATGGTTATGGGGGCAGATCTTGCCAGCGATCGCGCACCCGTTGCCAAATCCGGGGCAGGTCAGTGAAGCGGGGCGCGAGGTGGCGGCTGTAGGTGAGGCAATAGCGCAGGAGGCGGCGGCGATCGGGGCAAAAGTAGCGGTTAAAGGCGATGCTGGCATAAAGGCGACTGGTGTACATGCCACGGGGGCGGCGGGTGATCGTGAGGCGATCGGCGTAATGTTCCACATAGGCAGCGGGGATACAGCGACTTTTGAAGCCGTGACGGTAGAGGTACGCGCCAAATTCGAGGAAGCTTTCGCCGTAGCTGTTGAAGTCGTCCACCATCCGTAGGCCGCGATCAAACACGGTGCGCGGGTAGATCGTTGAGCCGTCGGCAATGCCCCAATTGTCATCGGGGTTCGTGATCCGCAGCCCCACCCCGGATGGACAGAGTTGATTGGCGCGATCGCTGTGGTAATAAAATTCACCGTCTACATAGCTCCGTTCCCCCGTCGTCCAAATCGCATCGGGATCACTGCGGATTGCCTGCCAACATTGGTCGAGGTGGCCCGGTGGGAGACAGTGATCATCGTCCATGGTGCGGATGTGGGTGCTGGTGCAGGCGAGGGCGGTGTGGTTGCGGTTGGCGTAGAGGCCGCGTTGGGGGCCGGGGATGTAGCGACAGTGCCAACGCTGGGCGATCGCTCGCACGGCACGGCGATCGCTCCCCTCGGAATCATCAGAAATCACAATTTCATCGGGTTGGACGGACTGCGATCGCACCGAGGCGAGACAGCGTTCAAGGCTGGCGGGGCGATTCCGGGTCAGGAGGGCAATACTGAGGGACAACATAGGGTTAAGGATTCAAGGCAGCAAGGGCGGCACGATAGGCGGTCAGGGTATCGGCGGCGATCCGTTCCCAGGCAAAGTCTGCCGCGACGGTGTGGCACCGGTGGGCGAGGGTGCGGTAGTCATCTGGGGCGAGGTTGAGGATGGCGAGGAGTTGGGCGGCGAGGGCGATCGCATCCCCCACGGGCACGAGCAGAGCCGGATCAACAGGATTCAGCATCGTTTGCGGCCCCGGAATATCGTAGGCCACGGTGGGAATTCCCGCCGCCAATTTTTCCAACACCGCAAACCCAAACCCTTCGATATAGCTGGGAAACGCGCCCACGGTGGTGGTGATAAGGAGGTGAGGCAGATCCTCGCTATCGTAATTAGGGATCACCTCCAACCAATCGCCATCGGGCAGTGCCAAATCTCGCAACACCACGGAACGGGGCGATCGCGTCCCCAAAAAGCGAAACCGCACCTCAGGCCGGACGGCATGAACCTGCCGGATAATCGTTCCCCAATCTTGGGAGCCTTTGCGATCGCACCACGTACCGATCAACGTCACCACCGGCCGCCCTAATCGCTGGGCTGGATCACGTAAGACCGTCCCCAAGGCCTGCCGCCGCGCCGCCGACAGGCCGAAGGGAAACACCCGGCATTTCTGCCCCAGGTGCAAGGTCTGCTCAAGGTAGTATTGCTCGGCAGGATTGGGGAGATTGATCAGATCCGCCTGGCGAAAACTGGTCAAACAGCGGCGCACCTCATGGCGATCGCGCCAGGCCAACAACCACCGCACGATCCACCCCTGCCAAGAGCGCGGCTTAGGCCCCTGCCGTCCCCGTTGATGTTCAAAGGCATGGTAAAGGGGATACATCCCCACCGATCGCGCCACCAGCAGCCCCGTGATGCCCAATTCCCGTTTGGTAAAGGGTAAATTGCCCTGATGCGCATCAATCACATCAAAGCGATCGCCCTGTTGTCGCACATATTGCCGCGCTTTTTTGGAAAAATGGGGCCGCGTCAGGGTTGCCCAGAGGGAATGGGACAGGTTGGGAAAGGCCGCGTTGAGGTCGAACACCTCCACGGTATGGCCCCCACTGCGCCACAATTCCGCCAATTCCAACTGCACCCGCGATCCCCCAAAATCCCGCTGCAACGGCATATGCAACAGGATGAGAATGCGGAGCGATCGCGCCTCAGTCATCGGGTCTCTCCTGGGTGCGATCGCCTCATCCGGCATTGAACTGCGCCGCCGCATCCTGCACCGCCGCCTCAACGGTTTTTTGTCCCAACATCGCCCCCTGAAGGTTTTCATAGATTGCCTTCTGCAACAGATTCAGCTTCTCCATCGGTGGAATCAGCACCTCCGCATCGGCCAACTGTTCTGCGCCCACCGTCACCGCTATTTCTACAGGGGTAGGGTCGGGTTTCCCTTTTAAAAAGGCAATATATTTCTGCAACGCCTCCTGGGTCGAAGGCAGCACCTTCGCCGCCTGAGCAAAGGCCAATTGATTGTCGCTATTGGTGACAAACAGGGCAAACTGCACCGCCGCTTCCGGGCGATCGCTATTCCGAGGGATCACCAAATTCATCACCGCCACATTCTTTTTCCCCGTTTCTCCCGTAATCTGCGGAGCCGCCGCCGACACCTGCGCCACCTCCGGCGCATTGGTTGCGATCGCCCCTAAAAACTGTGCCGATGTAGCCAATACAGCCGTCTCCCCCGCCTGATAGAGATCGATCGCATAGCGATGGCCCTGGGTCAGCACCTCCGGCGGCAACAAGTCCTGCGCATACAAATCCACCCAATATTGAAACGCCGCCCGCCCCGCTGGCGTATCAAACGCCGCCTGGCCCGACTCATCCACCAACGTCACCCCCATCTTCACAAAGGATTCCAGCACTTCCCCCGAATCCTCCGGCACAAAGGTGACAAAAAACGCATATTTTCCCGTCTTCTCCTTCACCGCTTGGGCGACCGTCGCCAACTCTTCATAGGTCGCCGGCGGCTCCTCAATCCCCGCCGCCGCCAAAAGCTCCTGGTTATACACCGTGATTTGCGTCGTCAAATACCACGGCACACCGAAACTTTCCCCCCCCAGCATTCCCGCCTCCCAAATCTTCGGCAAATACGCGCCGCGATCGTCGGGAGTCACCGCCCCATTCAAATCTAACCAAGCATTACGGGTCGCCAACTGCGAGGCAAACTTCGGGTTTAAATTCACCACATCCGGGGCCGTCTGAGCCGACACCGCCGTTAAAATTTTCGTTTCCATCGCGTTCCAGGGCACATCTTCCCAACGCACCGGATTTTCAGGATTGTCCGCCTCAAAGGTTTCGATCACCCCGGTTACATACTCGGTGAATTCAGGTTTGAGTTGCATTGTCCAAAACTCAAGGGCATCCTCTTGGGGGGCCTGAGCACCACAACTCGTCAACCAACTCAAACACAGCCCAATCAAGGCAAAGCAGAGAATCCGAACCGGCGAGGAACGCTGAAGCATAGGGAGTCAAAAGAAAACAGATTTTCGAGATTCCACTATACCCTACCCGCTTCTGGCTTCACCTTAATTCTCTTCGCTGCTGAAAATTCTTTCCAGTCTGAACATCCTGGGTTAAATTTGGGTAGCATCTAAACTAAGTATTAACCTCAGGACTCACCATCCTCTGCCAATCCCCCTGGATAAAAAACCCCCATGTTTGATTCCGTCAAGAACTTATTTGCCAAAAAAGGGCAAGGTATTGGTCTAGAAATTGCGGCTGAGCGGATTAATATCGTTCAACTCCGCAAGCAGGGACAAACCTACAAGTTAACCACCTTTATCACGGAAGAAGTGCCAGAGGGCATCATTGAAGAGGGGCGTATTCTCGACACTCCGGCTTTGGCGGAGTTGATTCGCGAGACCCTCGACAAAAACAATATTAAGGCGAAGAAAATTGCCACGGCTGTACCGATGCGGGAGGCGATTATTCGGTTGATTCCGATTCCCTCAGAACTCGATGACCAGGAACTGAAAGACATGGTGCTCAACCATGAAGCCGGGTTGTATCTGCCCTATCCCCGCGAAGAAGTGGATTTGGATTATCAAAAGCTGGGCTTTTTCGAGGATGAAGATGGGATCGAAAAGGTGCAGGTGTTGTTGGTGGCGACGCGGCGCGAGGTGACGGATATGTATCTGGAGACCTTTGAGCAGGCGGAACTGGAGATTGATGTGTTGGAAATTAACAGTTTTGCCCTGATCCGCACGATTCGGGAGCAGTTGCGGGCGTTTGGCCCCCAAGAGGCGGTGGTCTTGGTGGATATTGAGTTTGAGAGTACGGAGATCGCGATTATTGTGGACGGTGTGCCGCAGTTTTCGCGGACGGTTCCGATTGGGACGTTTCAGTTGCAAAATGCCCTGTCGCGGGCGATGAATTTGCCGACGAAGCGGGATACGGAGATGCTCCAGGGCATGACGATTCCGAATACGCCAGTGGATGGGTTGCGGACGGGGGCGACGGGGATTAATCCGGGGATGGCGGCGTTGTTGCGGGTGTTGGGGGAGTTGACCGATGAGTTGCGGCGATCGATTGATTTTTATTTGAATCAGAGTATGGATTATGAGGTGGCGCAGTTGTTGTTAGCGGGCCCGGGTGGGGGTATTGGTCAGTTGGATGAGTTTTTTACGAATCGGCTCAGTTTGCCGACGGAACAAATTGATCCGGTGGCTGCGTTATCGTTGGAGACGGATGAAGAGTTTTCCGATGCGATGCGGCCGGGGCTGGGCGTTGCGTTGGGCTTAGGGTTACGGGAGGTGTGAAATGTATAGTTTAGACGTTAATTTTCTCGACGATCGCGTCATCGTTTCCGGGGCAAGTGCCGCCGCCCAAGCGAAGAAACCGGCTCACAAATACTCGGCGCAGGAGTTGATGCCGATTTTCATTGGCGGCGGTGTGGCGGTGTTGTTGCTGGCGGTGGCGGGGGGCGGCTATGGCTTCCTCTATTGGCAAACCCAACAGGCCAATGATGAATTGAACTTGATCAACAGTCAGATCCAAGCCCTTCAACAACAAAACCAACGGATTCAAGAGCTTGAGTCTGATATTAATGTTGCCCAGCAGCAAACTAACGGCTTGGCGCAGGTGTTTGCGCGGATTCTGCCCTGGTCGGCGGTGATTGAGGATCTGCGGGCCCGTATTCCGGTGGGGCTGCAAATCCGGTCGTTTACTGTCCTTGATTCTGCGGAGGGGGGTGCTCCGCCGCCCACTCAATCGGCTACGCCGGTGGCGGATGCGGCCGCTGCCGATCTGGCTGATCCGGCGGCGGCGATCGCGCCTGCCTTACCGATGCCAATGGTGGCCCTTGAGGGCTATGCTGATTCCTACGAGGCGGTGAATGTGTTTAGCATTAGTTTGCAGCGATCGGCGTTCTTTGATGGGCCGACGGTGCAGATCATAAGTGCGCAGCTTGTGGCAGACCCGAACTCGGTGGATGTGGCGGCGGAAGGAGAGGGTGGGGGCGTAACGATTGAGTTGCCCCAGGTGGTGCAGTATCGGATTCAGGGCCAACTGCGCGACCTGACGACGCTATCGAGCACTGAATTAATCGCACAGCTCAAAAACAAGAAAAATCTAGGTTCAGTGGTGCGTTTAGAAGCATTGCAAGAGAAGGGAATTATTCAGCCATGACCTTTGTTGATGATTTGATGGACGAACAGGATCAGGGGGAACAGTCTCCCTATCCGTCGGCGTTTGGTGTTGAGTTTACCCCGACGGTGGGCGGGGGGCTGTTGGGGTTTGTGGGGCTGGCTGGGGCGGCGGCGATCGGGTATCTGCTGATTTTTCCAGCTTGGACGAGCTTGCAGGAGTTGCGGGCGAGTGTGGATACCAAGCGCACGGAAAAGTTGGCCCTCGAACAGGCCCAAGCCCGGATTACTGAATTAACGGCGGAACTCCAGGTGGCGCGATCGAATCAGCGGGAGGTGCTGAGTCTTTTTGCGGGGGAGGAGGCGACGGAAACGTTGCTGTACACCGTGAGTCAGCAGGTGGAGAAAAGCCGGGGGCGTTTGTTGGAATTTACGCCGCCGGAAGACGCACCCGCACCGGTCACGGATGGGTCTTGGGGCCCGGCGGTGAATAATCTGCTGAAGTCGCAGAATATTAGCATTAGTTTTGAGGCGGGTTTTAGTGAGACGATGACGATTTTGCGGGATCTTGAACGGCTGCAAACGTTGGTGGCGGTGGATAATATTTCGTCGGAGGTGACGACTCAGGAGGAGCGGTTATTGAGTGGGGGGAATATCACGACGACGGGGGAGGCGCTGTTAACGACGCGGATGGATTTGGAGGTGCTCTATCCCGTGAGTGAGGAGGAGTTGGCGGCATTATTAACACCACCGGTAGACCCGAACGCACCGGTAGACCCCAATGCGCCGGTAGACCCGAATGCGCCGCCGGTCGATCCGAATGCGCCGCCGCCCTAGGGGGAGAACTGGTATAGAGTTGGGTGAAGTGTGGGATGGTGTGGCTGTGGGATTGGATTTGATGTGGGTTACGTTGTTGTTTCTGTCTGTTGATCTTGAGGAGTTTTAAAGTTGTGAGAGCTTATCAAAAGTCACTGAATGTATTGGGGGCGATCGCACTAACGGCGATCGTGTCTCAACCTGCGATCGCAGCGGAGGTGCAGATTGTCGATGTGCGCTTACAGCGGGGTGAGTCGGAGTTTCAATTGGTGTTACGGACGACGACGGGGCGCGATCGCCCCCAGATCTTGACGGTCAACCAAGGCAATCAGTTAATCGCGGAACTCCTCAACACGGAAATCAACATCAACGGCAATCGGGCCGGTTTCCGCACGGAAAACCCGATCCCCGGTATTGCGTCGGTGGAGCTTGTGCCGAGCGGCACGGATGCGGTGCGGGTGATCGTGACGGGAACGACGGACACGCCGATCGGTCAAGTGCTTCAGCGCCAAGCGGATCAGGTGGTGCTGGGCTTCACGACGGCGAGTAATGCTACGTCCCGCGCTGCGGCCCAACGCCCAGCGACAACGCCAACCCTACCGCGCCCGACGACGACGCAACAACCGGACGATGAGGATGCGGTGGATATCCGGGTGCTCCCGCCCCCGACGGCGGCGGCCCCAAATCCGACGACGACGGCGGCTCCGGTGGCGGCTCCCCCCTCCAATGAGCAATCGCCGCTGTTTGAAATTAACCCGAATGTGTTCGCCCAAAGTACGCCGCGCTCGGATGTATTGGTTCCCAATCCTGAAATCACCATCGACGGCGGCCGCCCGGCTCTGCCTGCGTCTCCGGCCCAACCCGTGGCCCCGGCTCCGCCCTTCTTGCCGCGAGCGGTCGCGCCTCCGGTGGGGGATATTGCCGTAGCCAGCATGAGCGTTCAACCCAATTACATCGATCTCGGTACAACGCAACCAATTTCCCTACGGATGGAAGAGGCACAGGCGGATACGGTTTTAAGTTTGTTGGCGCGATCGGCGGGGTTAAACTTGATTTTCACCAACGCATCTGGTGATGGTGCAAATGCAGCTAGCAGTGTTGCAAGTAATACGGTTTCACTAGATCTTGAAGGTGAATCTATCCAAAATGCATTTAACTATGTTTTGCAGGTTGCAGGACTCGAAGCTCAACGACGTGGTCAAACCATCTTTGTTGGATCACGTTTACCTGAAGGTGCAAAAGACTATATCAGCCGAACTTATCGCCTAAACCAAGCAACTGCTGAAGCTGTCGCAAACTACCTTGCTACTCAAGGTGCTGAAGTACAGCTTGTGACACAAACACGGCGCGAAATCCGAGACCCTGAAACAGGACGTTTACTTGAAGTGGTTTTCGACTCTCCTGCTATTTCAAGCATCAGACCAACACTAGATAATACGGCTAGTCTTCCACTGCGAAGAGTAGCTGTATCATCGGATGAACGGATGAACACGATCACGGTTAGTGGATCAGCAGAGAAAGTTGCATTGGCAAGTCAAATCGTTCAGCAACTAGATGCGCGGCTACGGCAAGTTGTCGTTAATGTCAAAATCATTGATGTTAACCTACAGAATATTGGCCGCTTTGGGACAAGCTTTTCCTTTGGTATTGAAGATGCCGGTATTATTAATCAGAACGGAATCGGGATTATTAACTTTGGAACTGATGACTCCAATGTAATCCCTGGATTAGATGGATCGGGTGAAATCGCTCCTGTCGGGACAGATATCACCAGTGATACTGTTGGTTCAACCACGATCGGAACGATAGGATCGCGGAGCTTTAGGGTAGTCAATGAATTTTTGGCACAGTTACAAGCTTCAATTCAGAACAATAACGCCAAAATCCTGACTGATCCAACCCTCGTAATCCAAGAAGGGCAAACAGCAGAAGTGACACTAACACAAGAAGTTGTTACTGATGTTAATGTGGAACGAGATGTTAGTGATGGTTTGGTAACAGTTACAACAACGACAGAAAAGGGAGAAGTGGGTTTAAAACTTGCGGTCAATGTCAGTCGTATTGACGATAATGGCTTTATTTCATTATCCCTAGCTCCGGAAGTAACCTCTATTGGAAATACTCAGAATATTAATACTGCGGAGGGAACGAATCAAATTGCATTGCTAAACACTCGGCAATTAGGTTCGGGTCTAATTCGGATGCGAGATGGTCAAACATTGATTCTCTCCGGGATCATTCAGGATCAGGATCGGGTTAATGCTCAAAAAGTCCCGATTTTAGGGGATTTGCCGATCATTGGTTCTCTATTCCGCAGCACCAGCCGTACCAATGAACGGCGCGAGGTGATTGTATTGGTTACTCCTAATATCATGGATGACTCGATGCAGTCGGTTCCTGCTGGATATAACTACACGCCGAGCCGTGATGTGCGCCAAATGATGGAACCGGGCGTAGATGCGAATCGGAATCGTCTCGACGATCGCCCCCAAAGCAACTAAATCCAAAACGCCGCTAATCAAAAGCCCCCTAACCGTAGGGGGCTTTTTGGGGTTGGGGGTTAGCGATCGCTTAAGGAATCACCGTCACCGTCGTGCCGATTTCCACCTGCTCGAACATCGCCACCACATCATGATTAAACATCCGCACACAGCCATTAGAAGCCGCCTTACCGATAGAATTCACCGTCGGCGTACCGTGGAACCCAATGATGCCATTGGACATCTCTGCAAAGCCAATCCACCGTAACCCCAGCGCCGAATTTGGCCCCGGTGGCGTGACTTGACCCGTCCAGGGATTTTGCCAGACCGGATTTTCCACCCGCTGAAACACCTCAAACGTCCCCGTCGGCGTAGGAGTCGCAGACGTACCGATCGCCACCGGATAACTCGCGATCGTTTCATCGCCCCGCAACACATAAACCCGCCGCTCACCGAGACGCAACTCCAGGCGCGTCACCGCATTTTCCGGGAGATAGCGTTCTGCATTGCCCAGCGGGGGGATTTCCGCAAGGGTCGAAACCGTATCAAGGCGAAAATTTGGCTCCGCTTCGGCCGGAGGAGACGCGATCGCACCCAGCACCGCCACCATGATCACTAAACCCAACGATTGAATCCGCATCGAATCAAAATCCTCTACAACGCCACGCCTTCTATTTTAATGAGGATCAGGGGAGTCTGAAGTCAGTAATGTGACGGGTTGTGAGGTGGCTTGGTACTCCAACGCCGCCGCCTTCGGGTTGAGGTAAAGATTTTCTAACACCACCCCCGCCCCCGCGATCCAGGGCGGCACAATCAACGCCCCGACAATCCCTAACACCTGCGTCCCCCCCAACACCGCCAACAGTTGAAAAATCGGCAACACCCGCACCGAATTCCCCACCAACAGCGGATCGAGAACATAGGTTTCCACATTTTGCACGATCAAAAACAGCAGCAGGACCCAGAGAAAGAGCCAACCGCCTTGGGCGATCGCCACCAACAACGCCGGAATTGCCCCCAACACCGGGCCAAAAAACGGGATTAAATTCGTAAACCCCGCAATCACCCCCAACCCCAAGGACACCTCCGCCAAGCCCATCAACCGTAACGCCACACTAATCGCCACCCCCAAGATCGACGAAACCAGTATCCGCCCTTGGATATAGCTGCCCATCCGGTGACTGACCGGGGAGAATTGGGCGGCGATGCGTTGATCCCACGGAGCGGGGAAGAGGGAAACAAAGCCATCAATCAACTTTTGGGAGCCGGCCAGGAGATAGCCCGACAAGAGCAACGCCAAAATGAGGCTTAACGTGCCGCCGATGAAGCCCCGCGTCAGGCTGTAGGAGCGAATCAGCAATTCTTGGGAGGTGCGGAAACCCCAAGAGGTGACGGCTTGGATGTCAAACAGTTGATTGATTTGCTCCACCACCATCGGATCACTGAGGCCAAGGGTGAGGGCGCGATCGCGTACCAGTGCCTCCAACACATCGAGATAATTCGGCAACTTCCGCACCAAGCGTTCAATTTGTTCGGCCACCGTCGGGCCAATGATTAACCCCGCCAACACCAAGCCGCCAATTAACGCCAAGTAGGTTAAAATCACCGCCAACCAGCGGGGCATCTTCAGCCGTTCAGCGCGGGCAATGGCCGGGGCCAAGGTTGAAGCAATAACGATCGCAATCATCATCACCACCACCAACCAACGCAACTGCCACAACAGCACCAGCGATAAGCCCGCCGCAATGATCGTCAGCAGGGTTGAAACCGAAATCGTGATTTGACGTTCAGACATAGAGCAGTGAGATGGGAATGAGGGCATTTTCTCCCGTTCGATCCCCCTAAATCCCCCTTACCAAGGGGGACTTTTTGGAGTTTCCCCCCTTGGTAAGGGGGACTTTTTGAAGTTTCCCTTTTCAAGGGGGACTTTTTGAAATTTCCCTTTTCAAGGGGGACTTTTTGGAGTTTCCCCCCTTGGTAAGGGGGACTTTTTGAAATTTCCCTTTTCAAGGGGGACTTTTTGAACTTTCCCCCCTTGGTAAGGGGGACTTTTTGAAGTTTCCCTTTTCAAGGGGGACTTTTTGAAATTTCCCCCCTTAGTAAGGGGGGTTAGGGGGGATCGAACGGTTCATAGTTAAGGGGAATCAGAGAGCTAACTCTCGGTATTCAGGCTCGACAAACGCCGCAGATTCAGCACATCGCTCATCTGGCGGATGCGGCTGAAACTGTGATCCAGTTGGGGGCGATCGCAAATTTCTAAGCCCAAATTGATCAACGCCGGTTTAGACACTTGGGTCACGACTTCCGCCTGACAAACGTTGATATTGTGGTCACTCAACTTCGCCAAAATATCCCGCATAATCCCCACCCGATCCAAAACTTCCACTTGGATATTGACGCGGTAGGTGGGGCGACGACTCTGCACCGCAAAAGTATTCCAACTGACGGGAATGATGCGATCGCCCTCCACCCCCTCCACATTCGGGCAACCCTGCCGATGGATCGAAATCCCCCGCGTCCGCGTCACCACACCGATAATCGACTCCCCCGGAATCGGATGACAGCAGCCCGCGATGTGATGCAGTAACCCTTCAACCCCTGCGATCGGCTCTAGCCGTTTCCCTTCCCCAGGCGCGATCGGCGGCCGAGATGACGAAATTTCCACCGTGGTGATCGTCGCCGCTTCCGGTTCGATCGGTTGTTGCGCCTTCACCGCATCGCGAATCCGGTTCACCACCAGATTCAGCGTCACCTCGCCATAGCCCAACGCCGCCAAGAGATCCTCAACACCGTGATAGTTGCAGCGTTCCGCCACGGCCTGCATTGGTTCCGACTTCAGCAACGCATCCAGGCTACTTTTGCCCATTTCTTTTTCGAGTAAATCCCGACCGCGCAGAATATTTTCATCCCGGTGCGATCGCTTATACCATTGGCGAATTCGATTCCGCGCACTAGGGGTCACCACAAAATTTAGCCAATCCAAACTGGGCCGACTATTTTTCGACGTAATAATCTCGACAATATCGCCATTCTGCAACGGCGTATCCAGCACCGACCAGCGGCTATTCACCCGCGCCCCCTTCATGTGGTTGCCCACCTCCGTATGAATCCGATAGGCAAAATCCACCGCCGTCGCCCCCCGTGCCAAGGACACCACATCCCCCTGGGGCGTGAACACATAGACATCATCCTCGAACAAATTCGACTTCAGATTCTCCACATATTCTTGAGCATCATTGAGATCGTTCTGCCATTCGAGCAACTGCCGCAACCAAGTGAATTTTTCATCATCCGACGACAGTTGCGCCGTACTGCCGCCGGATTCCTTATATTTCCAATGGGCCGCGATCCCATATTCCGCAATATGGTGCATTTCGAGCGTCCGAATCTGCACCTCCAACGGTCGCCCCGTCGCCCCCACCACCGAAGTATGCAGCGATTGATAGCGGTTGGGTTTCGGTAAGCCAATGTAGTCTTTAAACCGGCCCGGAATCGGACGATACAGGTCATGCACCACCGAGAGCGCCCGATAACACCCGTCTTTCGTTTCAGTGATAATCCGGACAGCGGCAATGTCATAAATTTCGGTGAACGCTTTATGCTGCCGCTCCATCTTTTTATAGATGCCGTAGAGGTGTTTCGGTCTACCCTGAAGCTCCACGATCGCAATCCCTAACTCGGTTAAGCGTTGGCGCACCCGTTCCACAACATTTTCGATCCGTTCTTCACGATCGATCCGCCGTTCCGCCACCAGGTCTTGAATATTTCGATAGGCATCGGGTTCGAGATATTTAAAACAGAGATCTTCGAGTTCCCATTTCAGCCGCCCAATCCCCAAGCGGTTGGCGAGGGGGGCGAAGATGTCGCGGGTTTCTTGGGCGATGCGCTGCTGTTTTTCGGGTTTGAGATGTTCAAGGGTGCGCATATTATGGAGGCGATCCGCCAGCTTGACGATGATCACCCGAATGTCCTGGGCCATGGCCAGAAACATGCGCCGAAAGTTCTCGGCTTGGCGTTCGGTTTTGCTCGAAAAGTTGAAACTCGAAAGCTTCGTCACGCCTTCAACAAGTTGCCGTACTTCGGCCCCAAATTGCTCTTCAATGATGTCAGGGGTAACCTCGGTATCTTCAACCACATCATGTAAAAAGCCAGCGGCAATCATCGCACTGTCACCACCGAGATCCCGCAGCAAACCGGCGACCGCCACCGGGTGGGCAATGTACGGTTCGCCGGATTTGCGGTATTGTCCCTCGTGGAGGGCGTAGGCGAAATTAAAGGCATGACAGATTAGCGCGGTGTCATCACTGGCTTGATGGCCCTGGGACAGTAAACAAGTACTCAGCCAATCGGGTAGAGTAATATCGGTGGGTAGCTGTCCTGATGATGGCAGTGTGGCTGAATCTCTGGGATGGGCAAGGAGGGGTGGATTCATAACACGGTACACTCGGTAATGGTGAATAGTGCCGGTTGGTTCGATTGGGGTCGATCCAGTCGGTAGGGTTGACGAGGGTAGATGCGGCAAAACGATGCAGCCTATGCGGTGAAAAATAATAACGACGAGACAGGCAATCGGAATAAATGGATGGTTGCTGTCAGGATGAGGGGCGGTACGGGAGATGCCGCCTCATATTGCGTTACAAAATGTCATGGTGTTTAAGGTACTTCTATTATGCCGTCTCCTCTTAATTGTGAACAATATGCAGCGATCGCAAAACCCTTACTAGATTTAAGAAAGTTTTTAACTCTGCCTGAGCAAAGTGTCTCGATGGCACAAAAACGCTTCGTGGTGATCAAACAAGTATACCAGACTACAATTTTGCGCCTCGATCTGGAACGCCTCGACCCTCAATCGCGGTCGATTGTGACGGAACTGCACCGCCTGATCCGGTTATTAGAGACCCAATTGATGTTTTTAAAGTCGGCCCGCACGGAGGCAGCGATCGCCCTCCGTCAACAGCAAACACTAGAACATTTGAATCATTTTATTCAACTCCTGGAACAGTTTGACCCGGCTCGATCCTGAGGGTCAAATTCTCTCAAAATCGCCCCCAGATTAAGGTAAAGTGAAGAACGTATCGACAAATCATTACATTTACTTTTTATTTAGCAATGCCAGAAGCTGTTGGTGTCATTGAAACCCTGGGCTTTCCTGCCATTTTGGCCGCAGCCGATGCCATGGTCAAAGCAGCAAGAGTCACAGTGGTCTGGTGTGATAAAGCCGAAAGTGGTCGATTTGTCGTCGCCATTCGGGGCCCAGTTTCTGAAGTCAAAACCGCTCACCCTGCCGGCATTGAAGCAGCGGAGAATGTCTACGGCGGGGAGGTGCTGACCTATTACATCGTGCCAAACCCGCCGGAAAACGTCGTGTCGATTTTACCCATTGACTATTCTGAAGCAGTCGAACCATTCCGATGAGACAATGGGGCGGCGGTACAGCATTGTGGCCTTGCACTGTTCAGGGTTTTAACCATTTTTCAGTTATCTATAATCACAGGAGTAACGAATGCCAGAGGCAGTTGGATCATTAGAAACAAAGGGGTTTCCAGGGGTATTGGCCGCAGCGGATGCCATGGTGAAAGCCGGACGAGTAACCCTTGTGGGCTATATCCGGGTGGGGAGTGCTCGGTTTACCGTTAATATTCGGGGCGATGTTTCGGAAGTGAAGGCCGCCATGGATGCCGGAATCGCAGCGGTGGAAAATGCCTACGGTGGGGTGTTGGAATCCTGGGTGATTATTCCCCGTCCCCACGAGAATGTTGTGTCGGTGTTGCCGATTGATTTTAATGAGTCCGTCGAATCGTTCCGGGCGGCGGTGAATACACCCCGTGTGTTTAGTACGGGCAGCAACCGTTAAGGTTGGCACGATTTTTTCAACAGTAACCCCAAAGAGGAGCGATCGCCGGGCGATCGCTCCTCTTTGGCTCTGGAGTATCCGGGAAAAATCCCCCCTAAAATGAGTAGCATGCGCCCTCAACAGCCCGAATGAACCCACGGACATTCCGTCACAATCATGCCCTTCAACCGGTGGCACGACTCAACACCCGGATGCGGTGGCTGGGATCGGTGTTGAGTCTTATGCTCTTGGGGGGCTGCTACCATCGACCCCCAGCCGCAGAGCCGGAGTTTGTCGATGTCGCGATCGCCGTGGCAACCGAAAACGGCCGAGCAGCAAGGGAAGACGATCCGCCTCAGTTTGTGCGTTGGGTGGGGGAATTTGGTGAATGGGGCTGGGGGGAGGGCAATTTTCGTAGCCCCAGTGATGTCACCCTGGATAGCCGCGATCGCATTCTCGTCGCCGATACCGCCAATCACCGCGTCTCCATTTTCAATTCAGAGGGTAAATTCCTCAAACACCTCGGCACGAAAGGCGTTGAACCGGGTCAATTTCGCGCCCCTTCCAGCTTGGCAATTGACAGCAAAGGACGGGTGATCGTGGCGGATACGGACAATAATCGCATCCAAGTGTTTAGTCCACAGGATGAACTCTTGCTCGAAATCGGGGCAGCGGGTTTTGGCGATACAGAATTTCTCCATCCGGGCGGGGTGGCGGTGGATGCCGACGATCGCATCTGGGTGATGGATACCGACAACCGCCGCATTCAAGTGTTGAGCGCAAAGGGCAATTATCTCTACACCGTGGGCAGTGGTGGCGTGCGTCCGGGGCGGTTTCTCCAGCTAGACAGCGTTGATTTTGACCCCAAGGGCAATGTTCACGCCACGGACAGCCAAAAAAACACGATTCAAGTGTTTGGCGATCGCGGCACATTCATCGAAACCTGGGGCGAATTTGGTCAAGAGTTGGGGAAATTTTCCTTCCCAGCGGGCCTGTCCCTTGATGAAGACGGGCGGTTTTGGGTCGTGGATAGCCACAATGACCGTATTCAAGTGATGGGGTGCGATCGCCGTCCTCTTTTCAGTTTTGGCAAGGCCGGTTTAAGATCCGGTCGGTTCAATCGTCCCTTGAGTGTCAGCGTCAGTCCCGACGGCCAAGTCCTCGTCGCCGACACCAAAAACCACCGCATCCAACAATTCAAAATCCTTAAGTTACCCCCCTGCTCATCTCCTTCTGAACCAGAATGATCTCGTTTTATAGCGGATTGCGAAAAGATGAGAACGCGACTTCCCCCTTTAAAAGGGGGATTGAGGGGGATCTTTGCACCGCAATTTTATGAAAACCGCTATATCCAAAGTCTTGAAAGACTGTAAATCGGTCATTTTTGTAGCATTGATTGACTAGATTTTGTATACACATGCAGTTGTGAAGTAACAAGTTGTCGTGCATCACTCGGCGGCGACCAAACCTGATCAAATTCACCCCAGGGGGTGGCAATGGGCGGGGCTTGTGGGGGGCCAATTTGGGCGATCGCACAGATCGCCCCTTCTGATTGATTTCTCGACGAACCCAACTGATTTGATTCATTTTCAACAAAAACATGCTGCAAGTGGGGCATCGCTCCCGGTTGATCTCGCAACATCGTCCACAGGGGATATTCCCACACATCCGCCCCCATCCAAAGTCCAATGCGATCGCAGCCTGTTTGGTGTAAATAGGTCGCGGTTTCTTGATAACTCGCGGCATAGGGCAGCATCATAAAATATTGTTCTTGGCGGGGAATCGTGAAAATATTGGCACGCGACGCGATCGGTTTCGTTTCACTCCACAGCAGCCAAAAGCTAGAGGAGGCTAGTAATAAAAAGCAGAGATACAGCGCAATCCGACGTTTAAAATAATCATCCATCACAACACCGACAACGGGAGCAATGGCAATAAACAACGGCAAATGTAAACGACTATGCCACAGTTGCCATTTCAACACCCCGCAAAACAGTAGGAATCCTCCAGCCACTGCACCACCATATAACAGCACAATTTTGTCTTGCGTCCATCTTGGTTGGAGATGGATACATAGTATTAACAAAATAATGATCAGTAGATAAACATGCAAGGGATTCCCTGCCGTGTTTTCAGAGGTTGAAAATACAACATTAAATGATGAATTGTCCCAGGTGAGACGGGGATCATTCGCAGAAATACTGATTTTTTGATGAATGGAGATAATGAAATTTTGAATAGGAATAATGGTTTCGTAAGAAATAGGTAAATGGAGGGCAATATTTTTAATGACATTGGAGAGAATAGCGAGGGGGGTGAAGCTTTGATTAGTGGCAATGTCATCACCCGTAAAAAATACTGATCCAAATGCAGCAAGATTGCGTCCGTAATGCCCCAGATTAATGACAAAGGGAAGGACAAGAAACGCAATTTTTGGGGTGCGAAAAATTCGCCAGTGGCGGATGAAGAGGCTGAGAATGAAGGGGAATGCGAAGAGATAGCCGGTGCTTTTGGTGAAGAAAAGGAATCCGAGGCTGGTACTGAGGCGAAGGAGGAGGGGCAAGGTGAGGCGATCGCGCTCCATCGCCACAAGGGTGAAGTAAATAAAACACACCAACCAAAACCCGCAGAGATAGTCATTTTTGGTGCTGGTGGCTTGCAAGATGCCCATGGGCAGGGTGGCGACGAAAACGAGGCTGTAGACTTGGCCGCGCCGACTCGCGCCGAGGTGCTGGGCAATTAGGGACACGCCGACGAGACAACCGATCGCACTCCACCATTGCACGAGGTTTAAGGCGCGATCGCTCCCCCACAGGGCGTAGAGATGGAGCATGGCATATTCTGCCCCTGGGGGTTGGTAGAGTTGGCGCAGGTTGGCGGTGGGGTAGTGGGCGACGCTCCCCTGCTGGAGCCAATGCATGATCCGGGGCAGGTGATAGGTCATGGAGTCCCAGGTGTTGGGCGGGGCGATCGCCGCCATGATCCCCAACAGCAGCAGAATCAACCCAACCCCACCGAGGAGAACGCGCTCTTCGAGGTCAAAGGGTGCAACCGGTATCGGGCTGAGGGGCTGCCGAGGTCGTCTCGTTCCCCAGAGATAGGCTCCGAAGCCCAAGCTAAAGAGAACCCAACTGAGGGCGATCGCCAAGGGGGTTAACCTCCTAACCAGACTCAGCACCTCCGTGCTGAGGATGACCCACCCAGTCACCAGGAGGGCCAGATCCAGAAAACCCTGCCGCCCAGGGTGCGATCGCGTCCCCATCAACTTCAGCCAGAGTGTCGTGAACAGAGATAACCCCCTCACACAGGCTTAACTCTCGGTGTAGTCTAGGTGATCAAAGTATCTTTAGACTTGTCTTCACCCAAGGGGGGCAGGGGGCGTTTAGCACGTCGCCGTCCTTGTTCATCAAATTCGCCCTCTTCGATGCGGATTTGGATTTGAGGGCCAGAACTCGCAAGGCGAATAATAATGCCATCGGACACCGGAATTTTAGTGATTCGCTTGCCGTCAATATAGGTTCCGTTGGCCCCTAGATTGACAACTTCCCAGCCTGCATCGCTACTGGGGCGAATTTCCACATGATGTCGAGAAACAACAGCACTGTAGAGAATGACTTCATTATCCGTGGATCGACCAATGCGGATCACGGTTTCAGGATCAAATGTCCAACTCTGTACAGGGACAGCCTGAAGAGGATGGAGCAAGGTTAAAATAATGACGGCTGTGGAAAGGTTCACCTCGGCATTCGGGTTATCTTTTAACTCTTCGGGGGCATTGGAGTTCATAGAGCTGGTCCAAGTGCTTAACATCCTAAGTTCCAAGTTTACTCTGCTCACCCCATCTGTGGATAACTTGTGATGCTCATCGAATCATACGCTAATCCGGCTTCACAGACATTGTTCGGATTTCGGGACGAAATGGCTAACGCCAACGATGGCAAGAACAGATTGAGAAGAATAACGGGATTAAAGTTTACCGGTGAAGGATGACTCAGTGGTGAGAATCTAACGTTTAGCAACGGCATCAATGGGTTTAGGATGACACTAAAGTTTGATGGAGTCAAAGCATGGTGTTAGATTACTTCCCCATCTTACTGTGAATTTGTCCGATTCTGATGAGGTGCTACCTCCCCCCACCCACAAAAACCAGAGCACCCCATTCTGGAACGAATGGTGATGCTCTGAGGTGGGCGATCGCACCGCCGAAGGTCAGGCGTTAGAGCACGCCAGCATTGGCCAGGCCGAGGATTAAACCGGCTCCGAGAATATGCCCAAAACTAGCGGTGGCTAAGAGTTCAGGAAACCCAAAGTTATTCCAAAGACCGGGTTTGCTGGTGGGTAGGGAGGGGCCTTGACCCGGATTTTTGATCGCAAAGCGGCCAATCGCGATCGCTAAAACGTTACATAAAATCATCGTCAAGGCAACGTTGGTATTCCAAGTAATGGTGGTGGCCGTCAATAAAATAGGCATCATTTAAATCGTCCGTTTGTAATCGTTGAGACAGCTTGACACTCCCCGCGAAGACAGCGACGGAGATTCTTGGTTCATCGACCGGACTTAACCGAGCCGGATTGCTCCAACCCCGCCAGAGGTCTAATCTCCCCAAGCGTATAACTTCCCGTGTGCCCCACGGTAGTTAGTCCTAGGCGCAGCATACAAACCCGCTTCACTATCGACTCAGCCTGATGCCGATCGCAGACTAACCCTTTCACCTTCAAGTCTTCCTAGGCGACCAAATCGTTAGATTGGATGACGCAGTAGGCAATCCGCCCACTCATTACGCTGCCTGCTTACCCTTAAATGCTTCCAGGCCTGTCGGTTTTTAGCCTTGTGATAGTTCCTGGACGTTTGAAATCCAAGATAATCAGCCTAACACGACTGTCCCAAGGAGGGCGACTTAAGTCGCTCGTGTCGTCTTTCATCCCCGCAATCAATTGACGGGGCTTTCAGACTCCCGCACTATTTTTGTAAACTGTGGAAACTATACGCAGAATCGGTCGCGATCGCTGGATAGGTGCGATCTTTAGTAATAAAATGAAACCCTTGGATACAAATCTTTAACATCAGGGTTGGGGACAAAAATACACCATGGCGAAGCAAATCCGGATTAAAATCTGTGGCATTATGCAGCCTGAACAGGGGGAAGCGATCGCGCATCTAGGAGCCGATGCCCTGGGTTTTATCTGTGTTGCAGCCTCGCCCCGCTACGTCACCCCCGCCCAAATCCAAGCGATCGCCCAGACCATCCCCCCGGACATTGAGCGGATTGGAGTGTTTGTCAATGCTGCCCTAGGGGAGATTGGCCACGGGGTGACGGTGGGCAAGTTAACGGGGGTGCAACTCCACGGGGACGAATCACCGGAATTTTGTCGGCAACTGCGTCAGGTTTACCCCTCGGTGACGATTTGGAAGGCGGTGCGGGTGCGATCGCCGGAAACCTTAACCACCTTATCCGCCTATTTGCCCCGCGTAGATGCCCTGTTACTCGATGCCTATCACCCCCACCTCTACGGCGGCACAGGACACACCCTCGATTGGGGAAGTTTACAAACCTTCGCGCCTCCCTGTCCGTGGTGGTTGGCGGGGGGCTTAACGCCGGAGAATGTGACGACGGCGATCGCGCAACTCCGTCCCGATGGGGTGGATGTGTCGAGTGGGGTGGAGCGATCGCCCGGTGACAAAGACCTCGATCGCGTCCGGCAGTTAATCCAAGCAGTGCGCCACGGGAGCCGCCGGGATGATTCACCCTAGGGCGGTTTGGATTTGGGTTTGGATGGCGATCGCGTCCTCTTCGGATTGGGCGGCGATCGCATAGCCCCACCGTCCCTGATCAACCTGAGCCGTATGGGTCACAATCACCCCGCCACCTGCGTCAGAACGCGGATACAGCCACGGCGTTAACCGTTCCCATAACTGTGGGAGCGATCGCACCGCACCACTGTCCGCCCCCGCCACACTAAGCAGCACCCAAGTTGCCAAATAATTCTCCCCCCACAACCACCGCCCCAGATCATCTAAATGCGTCCCCCCCGTGCGCCGCGCATTCACCTCAAGCAAATACAATTCCCCACTATCGGCCACAATACTGTCGAGATCAAAATGGCCCTGATAGCCCTGGGCTTGGAGGTGGTGGGCAATCTCGAACCCGGCTGCCACCAAGGGGGCGTACCAGGGTTGAGTGTGAGACTGTCGGCTCAACAATTCCCCACAATAGCGACCTGCACCGCGAAACACCTGCTGCCCCACTTGGGTTAAGCGCGGTTGACCCCCGCCCAAGGGAGGAATGACAAATTCAGCAGAGGGGGAAAGGGATTGAGCCGAGGGAATGCAGGCTTCCACAATCCAGGGGAGAGGTGGGGTTTTGGGGCTGTCGGCAAGGTGGGAGAGGATGGCGGCTTGGCCCCGCAGATGGCCAAAGCCGAGGAAACCGGTATTGGGTTTAAGGATCACGTCATGACCTTGGGCGGTGAGGGTGTGGATCGCGGTTTGGGCTTGGGCGGGGGTGGTGCAGGGGATGCCGGGGGGCATTTGGTCGAGGAGATGCGGGCAGTGGGCGGCGAGCCAGGTACGGAGGCCAATTTTTTGTTCAATTTGGTCAGAAAGGGTGCGATCGCGGGGACTTTCAGGCAGAAAAACGGTGAGGGATTGGGCGCGGAGGGCGGCGGCGAACCGCAGCAGGGCGGGGGTGGTGCTGTAGGGGATGAGTTGAACGGGGCGATCGCCAATGTAGGCAAGAACACGCTGAAACAGGTCGGGGGAAGATGCGATCGCATCACAAATCCGCGTCGTTGGGTCGGGCGGGGCGAGGATTTCGGTGTGGTGATAGCCTAAGCGGGCCACCATGGGGGAGGGGGTGATCGGCCGTTCAAGCAGGACAAGTTTGCGATCGCCCCACCACCATAAACACCGTTCCCCCGCCGCCTGCACCCCCGCCACCAACAACGGATCACAGGTGGCCAAAAACTCACCATAGGCTTCACAGGCATTACTAATCACCACCGTCGCCAAAGCATCGGAATTTGGAGCAGGAGTCATCATGGAAGTGGAATCATTCGCAGCGCAATTCATTACAGCACCTTAATCCGAGGACAATTCAGAAGAGCCTGAGGGATCAGATTCCGTCGTTTTGGGGTCAGTATCTACGGGTTGAGCGGCACTATTGCGGCGACGGCTGCGAATTTCCTGCGCTTTCTTTTGGAGGTCTTGAAAAAAGTCAGAGTCAACAATTTCTTTTACCTGTTTATTGCGTTTAACTTCGTCAATTTCGATCTTCAGTTCGGCAACCTGTTCCTTGAGTTTTTCTTCCCGTTTCCGAACCTTACTCACCATCAATTCAAAGACCACCGCCAAGCGGCCAATTTCATCCGGAAAGCGAGCATTATGAAATTGTTTTAAATCGCGATCGTAGTCCCCTTCTCCGATCGCATTACTCACATCCGTTAACGCAATAATCGGCTTCGTGAGAATATCAGACACCCCATAGATCAAAATAAACAACGAGCCATAGGTCACCACAAAGGCAATGACAAAACTATTTTGGATTTGACGTTGCAAACTATACACATAATCCGCTTCAATATCCACCCCCAACACCCCAATAATCGTGCCGTCTTTATCTTTGAGGGGAGCGTAGGCCGAAATCCAACTGCCCCATTCATCGTTGTATAGATCGCGTTCGGTTAAGACTCCTTCTTCAAAGGTGCGCCGGGAAGCCTCCGAAGGGGTGTCAGAATCCAGGAAAAGAAGGGCGCGATCGGGGTTGTATTTCCATAATGAATCCACAAGATAGATGATTTCTAGATCAGTGGCTTCGTCTTTGATTTCACCAATGCGGCGATTGGTCTTAGGGTCACCGAGAATAAAGCTATAGGGATAGACGCGGGGTTCAAGGCGGTGGACGGTCTCAAACCAGTCCATTTGGTTTTGATAGGCGGGGGCATCGGAATAGCCTGTGGAGTTGCGTTTTCCGACTTGATAGAGTTGCAACAATTCCGGCACATCAACGCCCTCGACCGCTCCTTCTGTGGTGTTGCGTAAATCGGCTTTTAAGCGTTCGATGGCGCGGGTGGTGGTGAAGCGATAAAACCAATAATATGATCCTGAAAAAACGAGGGCAAATACGAGGGTAAACCCGACCATGATTTTCCAGCGCAGGCTTAAAAATCGGGGGGTTGCGGATGATGGGATGGCGGTCATGGCTTCACTGCGGCGGTCTACTAAAAGTCAAGTTTGTCGAGGACACTCCGGTTGCGCTGACGGCGTTTGAGTCGCCAATTGAGCATACTGGTGTCGTAGACGTTATTCATTTGTAAGACAGCCCAAAATGCAAGACCTGAGACGGCGATCGCTATTCCAGTATAAAGAAAAGGCAACCCTATTTTCCGTCCGATCAACACCATGCCGCCGGTGATCAAGGCCCCGACGATCGACCCGATCGCAATTAAATAATTGTCCATAAAGAGGCTGACGCGGCCGCGCCGTTCTTCGGGGACGAGGCCTTGGAAGGATTTGCGGGCGGTGTCGTCAATGCCGTATTGGGCGAGTTTTTGGAGGGTGAGGGCGATGGTGCTGGTGGTGAGGGTGGTGAGGGTGGTGAGGAGGGTGAGACCCGCAAGGTTACAGAGGGGCAGGATAAAAAAGATGCGTTTGAGGCTGAGGTGTTTGATGATTTGGGATGTGCCGAGGCCCTGGAGAAGCATGAGGGCAAACATCCGCAGGAAGGCAAACCCGCCGAGAAACATTTGATAGTTGCCGCTGTTTGCGAAAAAGCTTTTGGATTGATCGTAGAAGTTAAATTCCATGACGATTTCACAGAAGCTCATGGCCAAGATGGCGAGGGTGAGATAGCGAAAGGCGGGGACTTCGCGGACAAATTCCCAGCCTTCGTTGAGGGTTTCTTGGAGGGTTTCGGGGTTTTGTCGGGTGCGGCGGATGGTGAAGTGGGAAAATTTGATGATCAGGAGGATGCCGATGTAGAGCAGGACGTTGAGGAGGAGGAGGTCTTCGCTGCGGGCCTGGGTGAGGCGGCTGAGGGTGGGTTGAGCGATCGCCACGCCAATGCCGAGAAAATTCCCGAAAAATCCCCAACTGGCCAGGGTGGAAAAAATGCGTTTGCTCTGGGAAATGTTGAGCACATCGTTGGCGAGGAGCCAAAAGACGGTGGGGAAAAAGAGATATTGCTGTTCTGAGATTAGATAAAACAGGGAGTAGTTTAACCAGGACGGCATCCCGACCCAAAAGGAAATCCGGAGCACGAGAAAGGCCCCGCCCAGGCCAGCGGCGACCCAGGCAATGAGGCGATCGCGATCAAAATTGTCAATGAAAAGTACCTGAAGGGCCGTCAGGGCGATGGAAATGGTGTTACTGAGCACGATTAAGATCAGAAACTGGGGAGCACCCGTCACACTGAGAAAATTACTCAAGGACGTAATTTCTGACATTTTTTGCGCAAAGGCATTGCCCGACAGGATAAACCCTAGGGTGAGCACGAGGCCCAACTCGCCAGCCCGCAAATTCCAAACTCGGTTTAAAAATTGATTCACCATACGTGACTAGACAAGATCATCAAAAAGCCCTGATTGTGATCGTTTACGAGTGTGACGGCCCGATTTCATGACAAAACAGGGATGGTAATGAATTTCTTGGGCGTGGGGTTTGGGGGTGATCAGGCCCTGCTGTACCAAACTGTTGATGAATTGGGTGGTGTCATTGGGGGTCATTTGCATGTGATCCATAACGGCATGGAAGGGGGCCGATCGCTGCCGAATCAACCAACTGAGGAAGGTTCGATGTTGATCCGGCAGTTGAAGGAGATCAAAAAAACTGAGGCGTAGGGGGGTAACGGTGGAGGTGATTGAAAGGGTGCTGATCGCTTGGCTGAGGGTGGTGAGATTTTGATAAATGGGGTGATGGGTGAGGTGGGTGCAGAGGGTTTCATGGGGGCCGAGAGTGGCGATTTCGGCAGTCCAGGGCAGAATGGCGATCGCATCTGGACGATAGATTTGTTGCACTTGGGCGCTGAGGGCGTGAAAGGAAATCGCATGGGGGGCTTGGTTAATCACCAGGAGGATTTGGGGGACTTCCAATTGACGAGCGACATCAACAGCGATCGCCGTTTGTTGAAAATCATGCTCATCAATCCCCGACACAAACAGCACCATATCGCACAGAGCCAAAATCGGCAGGGTCTCTTGATCCAACGGGCTATTCAACTCCACCCACAGATAATCTAGGGGGGACGGCGTTGAATAGCCATTGAGATGTTGACTGAGACGTTCGAGATTCGGCAGCGGGTGCGGTAGCGGATCTAGCAGATGCAAGGTGTCTAGAATTGTCGCATCGGCGGGGAAACGCGCCTGGATCGACTGCTCCGCCGGTTGGTCAATGATCCCCGTATGATAACCATTCTGGGCCATCATCATCGCTAAATTCACCAAGCAGGTCGTTTTGCCGATGCCATGTCGAAACGAGTGAACCGCGATCAGGATAGACATAGGCCGACAGAGCAGAAACGTGGGATCATCGCAATCATAACAAACGAGCCTCCCGGTTTTCGTGAGATATGCCCCGGACAATCTCCCGTAATGCAATGGAGCCGATGCCCGAAGTGGCCGCTACGGCGTAGACACAAACCCATCTCAAGAATGGACATCCTCGCTCGATCCCCCTGCCCCTCTTAAAAAGGAGAAAAACCTGTCTACTTCTTCCCTAACAAGGAGAAAAACCTGTCTACTTCCCCTTTTTTAAGGGGGATTGAGGGGGATCAAACACAGACGAGGTGAACACTGGCACGTTATGTATAAGCCGTAGCTAGGCGGCAGAGAGAGACGCTCCGGAGACAACGCCATGATAATACTGTTGCAACTGTCGGGTTGCCGCTGCCCAGCCCCAACGCTCTGCTTCAGCGCGAGCTTGTGCCCGTAGATGTTCCCGCTCAGTGCTGGCTGCGAGGAGGCGCTGGGTGGCGGTGATTGCTCCGTGGGGATCAGCCGGGTCGAAGAGATAGCCGTTTTCGCCATCGGTGACAATGTCGGGAATGCCGCCGGAATTGGCCGCGACGACGGGGCAGCCTGCCGCCATTGCTTCGAGGAGGACGAGGCCGAGGGTTTCGGTGCGGGAGGGGAAAATAAAGGCATCGGCGGAGGCAAAGGCGGAGGCGAGTTCCATGCCTTGGAGGTAGCCGACGAAGTGGGTGGCGGTTCCGGCGAAATGGGTTTCGAGGGTGGCGCGATGGGGGCCATCGCCGACGATCGCTAAACGCGCAGCGGGAATTGCTTCGAGGACGGGCTTGATGGTTTCGATCTCTTTTTCCGGGGAGACGCGACCGACGTAGAGCAGGAGGGGGCTGTCGGGGTGGCCGCCGGAGAGGCGATCGCGCATTTTCACCGTCGCTAAACTCGGCTGAAACATCTCCGTATCTACGCCCCGCTGCCACAGTTGCACCCGTTCAATGCCGTGGCTGGTGAGTTCGTTCACCATCGCGCTAGAGGTGCAGAGGTTGAGTTGGGCTTGGTTGTGGCCCGCTTTCAGCAGTTCCCAAAAGAGGCCTTCTAAGGCACCAAAGCCGTAGTGATGGAGGTATTGGGGCAGGTGGGTGTGGTAGGAGGCAACGAGGGGAAGATTTAAAAGTTTGGCGTAGTAAATCCCCGCCAAGCCCAGCACAGCGGGATTGACCACATGGATTAGATCCGGTTGAAAGTCTTCGAGGGACTGGCGGATGGTGGGGCGAGGCAGCGCGATTTTCAACTCTGGATACATCGGCAGCGGAAACGCCGAAAGTCCCTCAATTTTTGCCCCTTTATGCTCTTTTAAGCCGCCATCGGGGCAGAAAATCAACACCTCATCACCGGATCGCTGGAGGTGGTCGATCGTGTGGCGCAGACGAGTGACGATCCCATCAATTTTGGGTAAAAAGGTTTCGGTAAAGAGGGCAATGCGCATACAGGGTTCAGAGTCATGGTTTGGATGGCTAGCTGCTATTATTTCATCTTGTTTCGCCCCTGGAACATTTTTTTAGCGGTGCGATCGCACCGTCCCGGCGGCCCTCAGGAAGGGCCGCCGGACTCAACCCCAGACTGTTTAGCAACCGCCCCAGGGTGACAGGACTCTGAGTCATTGCTGACAGGCTTAGGTGGGAGAGGAGGTCAATGATAGAGTGAGGGATGTTCAATGACCCCCACCTGGCATCCGCCGAGGTGGGGGAGTGACCGGAGATAACCCGGTCGTAGCTGCGAATAGGCCACCAAGGTTAGTACGGCAACACTTCCGGTTGCTTCTCTAAATCGGATTATTTGTAAGGCCCTGGAATCTCAGGGAGTGGGTTCAGCCCAGAAACACCGTACTCACTGGCTGAAGAGACCTGTAGTTTTGGAATTATCTTCCATGCAACGCATCCCAGTCCAAAACCCTGATGGTACTCCTGCCATGCCCACTAAGAGTAGTCGCGCTCAACGGTGGGTAGCGCAGGGCAGAGCTACATGGGTGAAAACCAATCTACGGATCAAGGCAGTGCGCCTAAAAGCGGAGCCATCGGGTCGTAATACCCAGCCCATCGTGGTCGGGCTCGATCCCGGCAAACTCTATTCAGGGATTGCCGTTCAATCCGCTCAAGCGACATTATTCCAGTCCCACCTAGAACTCCCCTACCCCAGGGTGCGTGAACGGATGGATCATCGCAGAATGCTACGGCGTTCTCGCCGCAGTCGGCGGATTAATCGAGAGTTACCCTTCCAGCTACGAAATCATCGCCAAAAGCGATTTAACAACCGTAAACAGCAGAAAGTGCCCCCCAGTATCCGAGCCAACCGAGACCTAGAGTTTCGAGTTGTTCAGGAGTTGTCCCAACTATTCCCCATTGCCACCATTGGCTACGAGAAAGTTCGCGCCGACGTGGACTTAACCTCAGGTCGAAAGGGAGCAAAATCTGGGCAAAGTTTCTCTCCGGTCATGGTGGGGCAAGCCTACGCCATTGAGAAAATGGAGCAGATTGCCCCCGTCTACACTCGCTACGGGTGGCAGCAGGATGGCAATGGCACCGCTCAACTTCGCTCTACCCTGGGATTGAAGAAGTCTCAGGACAAAGCAGAACAAATTCCCCAAACCCATGCGGTAGATGGTATCGCTTTAGCCTGTGGATATTTCATCGAGTATCGTCCCTTCCACCGGAAACGCAGTCACGGTTATCTTTGGTTTGGAGAGGTTAAGATTACATCTGCCCCATTTGTGGTGATTAAACGGCCACCCATCAGTCGCAGGCAACTGCACCTCATGGTTCCCCGTAAAAAGGGTCTACGCCGCAAATATGGGGGCACAGTAACCCGCCATGGATTCCGGAAGGGGGATCTAGTGCGGGCTGAGATGGCAGGTCGCGTCTCGGTGGGCTATGTGAGTGGGGATACGACTCGGCAAGTTTCTGTTTCTGAGTTCACTTGGAAGCGTATTGGGCAGTTTAGTGCTGCCAAGGTTGAGCTACTCTATCGCGCCACGGGTATTTTGGTCAGTTGCCCGCAGAGATTGTCAGTCAGTGGGGCATTTAACCCCGCTGCCTGACGCTTGTTTCCTCCCCCACCTGCGGTGCGAGGTGGGGGTTTCCACAAGGAGTTTTTGATGAAGTCAGAAACACTGGGCAAACAAATAAACCATTGTGCAGAAGGTAGAACCAGCGAATGGATGATGTGATTACACAAGCGCAGCAGGGCAGCATTGCCGCGATCATTCAGATTTTGAATGAAGCACTGATCGAACGCGGGGTTAGAACGCGAGCAGTTTTGGCAGATGGCGTTTTGCAAATGCTGTGCGAAGCCGGGACAGATCTTCAGCTTGAACAAGCAACCCTTGTGCCCAAAATTCGCGAAATTCTCGAAGGCATTGAACCGCGCCATATTCGGCGGGTGAATATTTGTAGTCGCATTGCCCAGGAACAGCAATTGATGTGGCTCGAAGACATGGCAAAAAATCCCGACAGCCATCTGCTCTGGTCAGAAGAAATTGTATTGCAGCGTCCGAATTTGTGGCGGCGATTGCAGCGCGGACTCACGCCGTCCTCGCTGCCCCCATCCCCAAAACCCCCAGTGGCGTTGAATGTGCCGGTGATGCGCTCCGGTCTGCCGCCGATGCTGCGCAATAGTATCGGGTTGGTGATTCTTTGTGGGGTGAGTTTTGCGGCGGGGTTGGGCTATCAGTATTGGCGATCGCAACCCATCTCCACCACCGCAACGCCCCCCTCAACCCCCGTCGCCGCCCCACCCAGCCCCACCCCCACCACCATCCTCGTCTCCCCCAGCCCCACCCCAGCGAATGACAATGATCCCTTTGCGGCGGCGGTGCGTCTGGCTGAGCAAATGTCGCGGGCGGGTCAAACGGCCGAAACGGCGAGCCAGTGGGCAACCTTAGCGGAACAGTGGCAAGTGGCAGCGAACCTGATGAAGGCCGTCCCCCCCGATCATCCCCGCTATCCCCTGGCCCAAGAACGCGCCGTCACCTACGAACGCTACAGCCAAGTTGCCCAAGACGAAGCCACCACCCGTCAACCGAACAACTAACCCCCACAGATTCCCCAACCTGTGCCGAAATGCCATGGGCTTGTTAGGGAGATACAGTATAACAGTAGGACTTGGATTCCAGTAAATTCACTGAGGTGGCGGAATGCGCCCTAGGGAATCTAAAGATCGATCCATTGGGCATACTTTACAGGGGAACATGGGATAAACGTAATGACAAGATTTGATGTGCAACAACTGGGTCAGGTCATTCTCCAGCAATTGAGCACGACCCAAGAGCCGGAGCAACAACTTGACCAAATTGCTCAGGTTTTGGGTCAACAGTTAACCGCCCAAGCCTGTTTATTACTGCCGCCCCACGATCGCCAAGCCGGTCTTGAGGGCTATTGGTGCGATCCGGCGATCGCGATCTCCGATGCTGCCTATCAACAATTGCGCCAACGGAATCCCAGCGTGCAGCGTCCCTATGCAACGATTCAAGAACTGCCCCTCAATGCCGGGGGGGTGGTGCGATTTGCCCATCAAGCCCCCGATTGGCAGTTGCCGTTACCGGCGGATCAACAGGTGACGCTCTTCAACATGGTGGCGATCGCCCTCTCGCACCTGCAACTCCAAACGCAACTTCACTGGCAACACAACATCCACGAACTTTTTGAGCAACTCTGTGAAGCCATTCGCAAAACTGACGATGTAGATGATCTCTTTCAGGTCACCCTGTCGGAATTGGGGCAATTTTTGAAGATCGATCGCAGCTTTGTGATGCTCTTGAAATATAAAAACCCCCTGGCCCGCGAACCCTTTCGCCAAGCCACCGGCAGCATTGTCAGTCGGTGGCAACTCAATCAGACAATTCCGGCGATCGCCGCCGTGAAAGCATGGAATTTGCCCGATGACCCAATCTGTCTCGAAGCCTGGCACAACGCCCCCCATGCTTCGGTCTTTTTCCATCGCGATCGCACCCCAATGCCCTCCTCCACCGACACCTTCCTCAACTGGTCTGCCTTCCCCACCCTCCTTCTCCTCCCCCTCCTCGGCTCCTCCCAAGGCAACGAAAGCAAACGCCTCGTCCTTGGCTTCATTGGCTTCCAGCAAACCCAACGCCACCATTGGACCAGTGCCGACCTCGCCATGTTGCGCTGGGTCAGCACCCAAGTCAGCACCTCGATCATCCATCACAACACCCTCAAACAAGTCAAACTCCTCGTTGATAAACGCACCGCCCAACTCAAAGGCAGCCTCGAAGTCCAAGCCCGCCTCTACGAAAAAACCCGCCAACAAGTTGAACAACTCCGCCAACTGATCGAACTCAAAGATGAATTTCTCGACTCCGTTAGCCACGAACTCCGCACCCCCTTAACCAGTATGAAAGTGGCGATCAAAATTCTCCGCCAACCCCAACTCACCCCCGAACGCAAAAGCCGCTATCTCGACCTCCTCGAACAGGAATGGCAACGAGAATATGACCTCATTCAAAATCTCTTAAAACTCCAGCAATCCGAATCTCAATCCCTCCTCATTTCCCTGCAAGACCTCGATTTAGTCGAATTTCTCAAGCCCTTAATTGAAGCCTTTGAACAACGGTGGCGGAGCAAAAAACTGCGGGTTAATGTTTTCCCCTCCACCACTCCGTTTATCGTCTGCTCCCATCCTGAAGGGTTAGAACGAGTGATCAATGAATTGCTCACCAATGCGGGGAAATATTCCGCCGCCAACACCACCGTTGATATTGAAATGGGCTTTGAACAGGATCAAATTGTGATTGATGTATCTAACTATGGTGCAGGCATTTCTGAAGCGGATCAAGCACGTATTTTTGATAAATTTATGCGGGGCCAAGGGGTGACCCAGCAGGGCATCGCCGGGACGGGGTTGGGTTTGGCGTTGGTGAAAAGTTTGGTGAAACATCTCGGCGGCGAAATTGCCGTCCAAAGCCAATTGGCAACGGATGAGGCGCTTGGCAAAACCTGTTTTACCCTCTCGCTACCGATTACGCCCACCCCGAATTCCTTTACCTCCGACCCGCCGGTATCCAGCTAACCTGGTTGACTGACTTGATCGCCCTCACCTCCAACCCCTCGCCCAGAGGGCGAGGGGAGCCGATCCATTTTTCCAGTTCCCTCTTCCCTAGGGAGAGGGCGTTCCGGGATCTGGCTAATTTTGTCAGTCAACCAGCTTCCTCGCTGGCTCAGGGGATGTGGTGCAGAATCTGTTTAACGTTGTTGCGAATGGCAACGGCGGAGGCTTGGAGGGCGAGGAGTTCGGCCTCGGTGAGGTCAAGTTCCAGGATTTGGGTGATGCCGGTGTGGTTGAGCCAGCAGGGGACACCGACGAACAGGTCGCGGATGCCGTATTCACCGTCGAGATAGGCCGACGCTGGCATCAGGTGGGGGGTGGGTTGGGCGATCGCCTTCACCATGAGCGCCGCAGCCGAGGCCGGGGCATAGAAGGCGCTGCCGGTTTGATAGAGCTTCACGAGTTCCGCGCCACCGTGGCGGGTGCGTTCAATTAGGGTCTGGATGCGATCGCTGGGCAGCAATTCCGTCAGGGGAACGCCGCGCACGGTGCAGTACCGCGCCAGGGGCAGCATTAAATCGCCATGGCCACCGAGTACCAGCGTTTGCACATCACAACTGGCCACGTTTAAAGCCTGGGCAATGAACTGTTGCAGCCGTGCTGAATCCAGCATCCCCGCCATCCCTATTACCCGCTGGGGGGGGAGTTGGGTGGCGTGCCAAGCGGCGTAGGTCATCACATCGAGGGGATTGGTGATCACCAGCAGGAGCGCGTTGGGGGATTGGGCGATCGCTGCCTTGGCCGCCGTGGTGACAATCTGGGTATTGCTGCTGAGGAGGTCATCCCGATCCATGCCGGGCCGACGGGGAAACCCTGCCGTAATCACCACCACATCAGCATTTTGGGTGTCGCCGTAGTCATTGGTGCCGATTAGGGTGCAGCCATGGCCTTCGAGGCCTTGGGCTTGCATCAGATCGAGGGCGATGCCTTGGGGCAACCCTTCCACCACATCGAGCAAAACCACATCCGCGATCTGATTTTCCACCAGACGCTGGGCGAGGGTGCTCCCGACGCGACCCGCGCCAATCACGGCCACACGTGGCCAGGGGAGATGCGATCGCAACGACTCCGACCCTAGACTCTCCATGGTGTTCATTCCTCAAGGAAATACGATTGGGGGCAATTCCCCCCGCGCCGCTATTCGGCCAATTCCAACTGTTCCACCTTTAACCACATGCCAGGGGTGGGCACGTAAAATTTCACAAAAGCGTAGTCGCCTTCGAGTTCCACCACTTCCCCTTTACTCTCAAAAAGATAGGACGGGAAGCGAGCATCACTCGCAGTCGCTTCGAGACTGCCGACCAATGCGTCACGCACAGCGCGGACGAGAGAACCCCGTTTAATTTTGCCTGCCATAGATTTTCCTTGTGTGTACGGTTCAGGGTGGATTCAGGATCAGATCGGATTCTGACCGTTGGGCCGCCATCAGCCCTTGGAGCGTCAGTGCCTGCCCTTGTTCATTGTGGCACAGGCCGGGGTGTGGCGGAATTACCACGGCGTGCCGATCATCGTGAAGGTGCTCCAGTAGTACGGATGGGTGAAACTTGCGCCTTCACTCTCCACGAGGGCAGCGGGGAGGGGGACGGTGCGATCGCCCACCTGTAACTGTCCGTCCTGGGATTGCACCCGGTCGCGCAGTAGGGTTAACTGGGCCTGACGGAGGGCTTCGGCTTTAATCGAGGCGGTTTGCAACTGGCTATAAAAGCTCGTCATAAAGCCCAACGTCCCCAGGTCGCTAATCTGCCACAGGCTACCCACCGCCGTCTTCACCCCCGCCAGCACCGCCAACCCCGCAAACCCCAATTCCGCCTCCGTATCCCCTAGGGCCGTCTGGCAGGCACTCAACACCATCAATTCCACCGGTGGATCGTTTAACCCCAGTTGGCGCAGTTCATCCAACCCCAGCCGTTCATTACCCAGTTGAATGTAGGAGTCTTGGGGCGTGCCGGGGCTGAAATTACCGTGGGTGGCGAGGTGAATCATGCCGTAGGGGGTGCGTTGACGGGTGGATTTGAGGGCATCGCTGGTGAAGTCTTCATTTTTTAGGGATGTGCCCTGCCAGAGTTCACTCGTCAAGAGTTCCACCTCTGTGCCTGCTGCCGGGAGGGCCTCGTGATCGTCGAACGTTTCGGCCCCCATCGCCAACAACCCTAAACCATTGATTCTGACGTAACTTAAATCGCTTAACGCCATGCTGGGCATGAGGCTGAGGCTATAGTCTTCAATTAAAAAGCGATCGCCATTGTGAAACGCGGCCACGGGGAGCGATCGCAGCCCATCATCCAATAAAAACGTTAGGTGATGAATCTCCGCCGCCTCAATATCCGCCACCACCGGTTCAATCAGCCAGCGATGGAGTTGTTGCGCCGGACGCAGATACGCCTGATGTTCCAGCGACTGCACCGATCGCCGAAACTGCCCCGCCACCCGCAACACCATTTGTCGTGTCGCCGGGATGGCCCGCACAATCGGATCACCCGTGGGCAACACCAACATCACATAAAGCTGATCCGTATCTTGGGGTTCAACCCGCGTCCCAATCGGCGGCACAAACAACCCATAGAGCAAGGCCGGTTTCACCCCCGTCGCCGCTTCCACATTGCGCAAACTGGCCTGAGCTTCCGCCAGGGTCATCACCGTTTCAGCGGCTGATTCGTCCCCATCATTGCCATCCCCATTGCCATCCCTGTTACTCGTGTTTAACCCACTAAAGGCACTGGTATCGCCGCCTGCCTGGGTTGCACTGTCTCCGTCTGCGTTACTCCGTCCCCCGATGCCCGCCTCGCTCCCGTTGGTGGCATTAAAGCTCGCCGCCGCCACGGGGGAGGAACCGGAGGAAGACCCACCGGATGCGATCGCACCGGCCGCATCCCCTGACCCCGACGCAAAGTAGGCATTAAACGAGGCTGTAAAGGATTGCTCTGCGGTGGCAAACGAAACCGCGCTCATTTGAGACGAACCGCCCCCACCGCCAGCGGCCACCATCACATCACTGCTGCTGGGGGTGTTGGCGGCGGGGGTGAGATCGTTGGGGCTGATGGCGGTCAGGTTGGGGGCTGTGGGGGGCGTTGCTGCCGGGGCCGGTGCGGTGGGAGCCGTCGGGACGGGGTCCGGGTTGGTGGTGGGTGGGGGTTCGAGAAGGACGGGAGTATCGGCGTAGATGTTGATCGAGCCGATGTTACGACCCGCAAAGGTTTGATTGGGGAGGAGGGTGCGATCGCCCGTCGTAATCGCGCCCGCCGTGCCACTTTTTGTCACCCCAGATCCTAGGGTGAATGTTGGATTCGCCTGCCCGGTTTCGTAAGCGATCGTCACCGAACCGGGACTACTGCCGATCGCGCTAATGCTTGCCGTCAAACCATCCTGAGCCGTAAACGTACCCGTCACTTCCAACTGCTTACGGGAGGTGATCAGCACCGCGCCCCCGGCCCCCGTACCACCTTGGGCATTAATCGCCGCTACGGTAATATCACCCTCTCCCGTCAGCGTCACATTTCCCCCCGTCGCCCCGCTCGAACTATCGAGAATACCCGCCGCAATGTTTTGCACCCTGGGCAAGGTCATGGTAATCGCGCCGCCGTTGGTGGTGACGTTGCCCAAGGTAATGCGGTTATTGTTATCAATGGTGAGGTTGCCGCCGTTGGTGGTGATGTCTTGGGTATTGATATCGCCCCGCGTACCGTTATCTGTGTTCGATCGCAACACGAGATTTAACGGATTGCCCCCGGCAGTGATGGGATTCCCGTTCAACGTGATGTCATTATCCGCCCGGAGGGTTAAGGTACGATTCGCCCCAAATCCCGTTGTATCTAAGCTGGCTCCCGCCTCCCAAATAATTTCATCGGAGACTTCCAGGGTGAGATCGTTGGCGAGTAAGAGGGTGCGCAGATTATCCACACCAATCTGTTGAGCGCCGCTGTCTTCTTGGGGGTCTAGCCGTCCCCCACCCCAAATCAAGGGGTTATTGTTCCCTAATTCTGCTGGGGCGGTGGTGCTGCCTGCAACGATGGTGATAATCGACGGGTCGAGGAGGAGTGTGCCGACAGTTCCGAGGGGGGCGATCGCGCTCACCTGCCCATCAAACACCAAGGTTTGATAGCCGCTCACCTCCACAAACCCCCCATCGCCGCCGAAAGTTCCCCCCTCGGCCTCAATCTGCCCGAAAAACTGGGTTGTGTCATCCGCCCAAACGATCGCGCTGCCCCCGTCGCCCTGGTGATGGGCAGTGACGTTTAACATACTCGCCGCATCCACCGCCGTAAATTGTGCCGTTGGCAGCGGCCCCAAGCCGCGATCGTCACCCCCAACGCGAATCCTGCCGCCGCCAAAGTCTCCCGACGCATCCAGATCCGCCCCGAAGAGACCGACGCGATCGCCCCAAACTTGGATCGCCCCCCCAATGCGATCGCGCACATCCAAACGACCGGACACAATCGCCAGCGCCGGATCGAGGCTGAAGGGTTGGCCCGTGGCCCTGAGGGTGACGGTGTTGGGGGTGGCCGTCATGCCGAGATCGAGATCCGAGGCCCCGGTGAGGAGGGTGGGGAGATCTAGGGGAGCGATCGCGAGAATGTCGCCGCTGGGGGTGCGGGGTGGGGTGAGTTCGAGGCTGAGGAGGTGGCCCGGTTGGGACAGGCGGATCAGGCTGCTGTGGGGAACGGATGCGATCGTAATCTCCCCCCCTGATGCCGTCAGCGTCCCGGTATTGATCACCGTCGTGCCGATTAACCCCAACTGCTGACCCGGATTAACCTGTAAATCCCCCGCGTTAATGATCGCACCCCCCTGGGTCAAGTCAAACGCGAATTGATTCGGATCGCCCCCCAACTGCCCATAGTCCGCCGCCCCGATCGCATCGAACCATTGGCCATTGCCAAACCCGATCCCCGTCGCCGTCGTCGCGATAAAATCCCCCGGCACATTGAGCCGCGCCCCCGCGCCGAACAATAACCCCGCCGGATTCATCAGGTACAGATGCGGACGACCGCCCAAGACCTGGATCAGCCCATCAATCTGGGACGGACTCCCCCCCACTACCCGCGCCAAAATATTCCGTAGTTCCGCCGTCCCCACAAACGTAGCGATTTCTCCGGAGTCCAGCCCGAAACGCTGTAGACTGTGGAACAAATTTATCCCGTCTGCGGAAGTCTGACCACCGGTAATTGTATAGGTTTGGTCGTGAAACTGAACCTGAGTGCCGGTGCCATCGGTGGCGGGAATGATGGATTGCGCGATCGCCCTCGGTAAAGGCACACCCCACAATATCAGCGCGATCGCACTGGAGTAAAAACGCGCTAATTGCATTTTTATCGTTAAAAATTATCTAATTAATCTTGTCTTGTTAATTCGATTGCGAATGCGAAAGATGGACACTGATTGCCTCAGTATCTCGCACCCTGATTGTCTTTAACTTTAATCACAAAAAAACATTACAATCCGCCCAGCCTAAGCCTGATATTGGCTGCCATCGGGCATCGTCGCCCCCGTCCATTCCACCCAGGTTAGCGTCGCCGTACTCAGTTCCGCCCGCACCAAATTCGCCCGCGTTAAATTCACCCCCGTCATATTGGTGCGCGCACAGTAGGTTTCAATTAGTTCCGCTTCCGTCAGGTTCGCATTTTTTAAATTCGCCCGACTGAGATCCGAGCGATTGAGGCGCACCCCCGTTAAATTCGCCCCCGACAGATCCGTCTTGGCCATCCGCGCATCGATCAACAACGCCCCTTCTAAATTGGCTTGGCTTAACTGCGCCTCCGGCATCAAGACCCGCTCCATCCGCGTCTGTTTCAAGATCGCCCCAGTGAAATCCACACCGCTGAGATTCGCCTCAGACAAAAACGCCCCGCTCAAGTCTGCCCCGCTCAAATCCGCCCCGCTTAAGTCTGCATTGCGAAAATTCACCTCCCGCAAATTCGCCCCGCTCATATTCGCCTTGGGTAAATCGGCCCCTTTCAAATTGGCCCCTTGCAAGTCCACATTACAGAGAATCGCCCCGGTCAAACTGGAACTATAGATGCGCCGCTCTTCGCGGAGGTTGGCCCCCCGTAGACAAGCCCCCGTCAGGTTTGCGCCGCTCAGGTTTGTGCCCCGTAAGTCCGCTTCGATCAAGTTGGCATCAAGGAGGGTGGCGAGGGTGATGTCCGCATTGCGCAGGTCGGCCCCTTGGAGGCTGGCCCCGTGGAGGTCGGCATTGTGGAGGCTGGCACTGGTGAGGCTGGCTTGGTTGAGGTTGGCCCCGCTCAGTTTAGTGCCGGTGAGGTTGGCTTTGCGCAGTTGGGCACGGCTGAGGTAGGCGAAGAGCAAGGTCGCGCCGTGGAGGTCGGCTTGGGTGAGGTTAATCCCGATTAGGTCGGCGTTGGTGAGGTTGAAGCCGCTGAGGTTGGCGCGGGCAAATTCGGTTTCACCGGCGGCGTAGCGATCGCACAATAGGGTTCTGAGGTCTTAAAAGGTGGGGGAATAGAAGGGCTTGAGGGCTTTGGCGATCGCTTCGGCGGCCTGCATACTTTCATCGGGCGCGTCTAGTTGTTCCGCTGTCTGACAGAGTAATTTCACCAGTCGATCCCAGATCGGATAGGCATCGTAGAGCGCCCAAAGCAGATCATCAAAGGGTTCCGTGCGCAGGTTTGACCATTCATGGCCCCCATGCTCAAACTTATGATGCACCGTCGAATATGCCAAAATCTTCGCCCGCAACGGATTCGCGTATTTCATCACCTCTAAGCGCACCATGTAGCGATCGTACTGGGGTTGCTTGAGGGCGGGGGATTGCAATGCGCGGGGCGGGGTGGCGGGGGTGAAGTTGGTGCTGGACTGTAACTCGTAGGCAGTGGTGATGCCGGGAGTGTCGGCCAAAAAGTCCAGGTTCGGCAGTTCGGAAAGATCGTCCCAATCCGGGGGAGACAGCGTCGTTTGGATCATGACCTGAGTGGCATTATCGGCCTGGTTAACGGTGGGGTCGGAGGCCGGGGCGGGGGTGGCTTGGTACAGCGGACTCATGTGCTGGACAATGATGGCGGCGATCGCTTGATATTCTGAGGGACGGCTGACATGATTCGCGACATGGTGTAACGCGCTGTGGATGTCTTCGAGGGTGGGATAGTCGTGGTGCAGTTGCCCTAACAGTTGGGGGAGATCGAGGTTAAACAAAACCTGAGGCTCGCTTTGCCATTCGTTGTAGTTTAAGCACCACAGCATTTTCCGAATCCGCAGGTTTTGATCGGTATGGCTGAGGTTATGGGCGATCGCTTTCATTAACGTTTCGTCCCCCTCAACCGGTCGGGCCAGGGATGGCAGGGGTGAAAACTGGGTCGTGTCGGGGGTGAAATTTGTGCTCGCTTCGGAGCCGAAGGCCGTATCGCCCTCGTCGGCTAAGGTTTGATAGAGGGGGTGGAGGGTGTCGAGAATGGTTTCCGCGAGGCGGGAATATTCGCTTTTGCGATTGAGTTGCTTCACCACCGCAAACAGGGCTTGGGTCAAGGCATCAAAGTTGGGGTATTGATTGTAGAGATCTTTGATCAAACCGGCGATCGCAATGTTTTCGATCAAGGCGCGATCGTGTTCCCAGCGTTGAGTACAGGCGCAAAACATCAATTTGCGGATGCGCAACGCATTCCCATGATGTGTTAGGGATTGCGCGATCGTCTCTAGCGAAGATTGTACCGATACCATTCGACCCACCTCATTCACATAACACCCAACTTATCCTAGATCAACTCCCACGAGATTAGGGGTGATGCAACCCACACAGCCCCCGGAATTCCCCCTAGTCTTCTGAAGCCAAACCAGCCGTCGAGGGTTCGAGTTGAGGCATGGCAATTAAATTATCATCGACGATCACAATCTGCCCATGCTCCCGCAACCGCCCCATCAACCGCGTCACCGTCACCCGCGTCGAACCGATCGCACTCCCTAAATGGGCATGGGTCAAGACAAAGGGCAACCGATAGCCACTTTCCCACGGCTCACCACATTCCTCCATCAACAGAGTCAATACCCCGATCAGGCGATCGATCGTGCGACGTTGGCCCAGGGTGCTCAACCATAGAAGTTTGCGCTGATGTTGGTAGCGAAACGCCGTCAACACCTCGCGCTGAATATCGGGCCACCGTTCTAGATCTTGCCAATAGAGCCAAATCACTTTGGTGTTGTCCACATGGGCATAGGCCTGAAAATTAAACGGCGCATGGGCAACAAATTCAAAGGGCAATCCTGCCCGCACAAACCCTAAAAACGTCTCTTCCGGTTCGCTATCCGCAATCACTCGGTTGCCTGTGGTTGGCTGGGCACTACCCATCAAGCGAATGGCCCCCTGCTGGACAAGATAGAGCAGCCCCGGACGGGCGGGAATCATTTCGTCGCGGGTAAAAATGCGATCGCGGTAATGTGTTGTGGCCCAGTTACAGAGCAACTCCCATGGAATAGAAGGACACTCAATTTCGGTTAGGGTAACAGGTACTGACATGAATTTTCGGAACGGTGATAGTGAGAAAAGCGAACGAATTGATCACAGATGTATGAGGTGCAACCAACCCCGAAGAGTAGTGTACAGGGACAACACAATGACAACTGAAGCATAGTTAAGATTCTGCCTTGGTTCGCCCTTGGGCAATCCGGACAACAGAATTTAATTAAGATATACACCTGAACCTCAAGAAGGAGGATGCTTTGGGAGTTCCGCTGCATGTTTCGCTTAAACAGCAACTCCAAAACGACTTAGTCGATACTCTGGCTCAAGTTGTTCATTCAACTCCGATCCCAGTCGCAGATACATTACCAGTGTATCGGGTTAGACAACCGAATCCGATTCGATATCGAAGCTCATTGGTTCGTCAATGGGCCAAACGATGGAATCATCAACCCCAAACTCTCGTTTTGAATATTTGTGAAGTGAGTGGCTGGCAACCGGGAGAAGCCCCCCTCAGCCTCGATTGGGTCTGGAGTTCGGCGGCGATCGCAGACTGGTTAAGCCAACGCTATGCTGAAGCCTGGCCAGAGTTGCAGCCTGGCCAGAGGGCGGAGTATTTAGGATTAGAAATTTCAGTACAATATACGTTGCAACGCTGGTCAGACCTCTTCATCCTCGCCCGGCGAGAGTATGACCTCACGCCGCCGTTGCCCTGGTCGGCCCTCACCGCAGCGGATGCCGAGTGGATCGCGGCGTTGTTGGATTTTGGCGATCGCCTCGCCTCCCCTCCTCTCCCCCCAACGGCTCGTTTAACCCTCTGCCAAGCCAGCCTCGACTACTACCAAGATCACCGCATCTGGGGGGAGGCGCGTCTCCTCGCCCAAGCCCGTTGGGGACTGATGGCGATCGCTCATCATTTCATCCAGAGAAGTTATAGATATAAAGATGCACCATCGTTGATCCGCTAACCGTAAAATTACGGAATGCCAGGGAACCTTTCACCATCACGCAGCTTCGTTAACCCACACATCCTGATCCAAGCCCTGATCCAAGCATCGCGCTGTCCTAAACGTGCCGATGGTGATTCGGTATCCATCACACCTGAACTGCCTTGAAACCTTACCCACCGTTGCGATCCTCATGATGAACAATCATTTAAAGCCCTTGAAACGCTTCTTACTCCTCAGCCTCAGCCTCTTGACGGTGGTGGTGATTCTCGTCGGTGGGGGCGCGATCGCTCAATACCCCTCCCCCCTCAATATCCCCACCATGGCCGACCCCGAACCCCCAGCAGTGAGCGAACCGGAGCACCTTGAACCGCCACCCCCCGCCCTCGGTTGGGAATTCCTCGGTATTCGTACCCCCAACCAAGTCACCCTCAACGAAGTGGAATATTTTGGCGACTGTCCAGGGGAACAAACCGCCACCATCGAAGCCCGCTTCTTTTCCGACGCAATCCCCACCGCCCGCCGCCGTCGCGTCATGGTTCGCAACATTACCCGCGGCCTCGACGATGACCCCTATCCCTACACCGATCGTGAATACGAGGAAGGGCGACTTTCAGAAGAAACCAACATGCGCTTTGGCACCGACCACAGCGGCCGTTTTTTCCACGTTCTGCCCGGCGAAAACATCTTTGAATATGAAATCAAAGACCGCCGCGAGGTGATTGATGCAGGCCAGTTCACCGCCACCATTGACCGGAATCTGCGCACAGTGGATCGACCGGCAACCTGGCGAGAAGATCGCGCCTGTGCCAATGACAGTGTGGCCACCAATGTCTGTGCCGATTTGCGCGATCGCCGTCAACTCCGCTGTCCCGATGGGCGCGTTCTCGAAACGGAACTTTTCCCGTCTAACGCCACCATCATCACCGCCATCCACAACCTCACCGGCCAGCCCATCAACTTCTCCGTCAACAACCGCATGACCCAACTTTTCCCCAACGCCTACACCCAACTCACCGACGACTGGATCACCATCCAATACCAAAAAACCGACGGCAGCTTCACCACCGAACGCCTCACCCGTGGCACACGCTACCGCTTCTACTTCTCCGGCAATGACCTCCGCCTCGACACCTACTCCCAATCTGTCCGCTAGCCTCTAGGGGTTACAAACCGCCCGGTAAATTGCCATCAACTGCTCGTAATTTTGGGCCGCTGTGTAGCGTTGCTCAAAACTCTGCCGCGCTGCCCGGCGCAGGGCTGAGGGATCAGGATGTCTGAGGAATTCTTTCACCGCTGCGGCTAAGGACTCTGGGTTATTGGGTTCAAACAAATAGCCCGTTTTGCCCGTGGTGATTAATTCCGGTGATGCGCCGAGGCGGGAGGCGATGACGGGAGTGCCAACGGCAAGAGCTTCGATGATCACCCGACCAAAGGTTTCATGCCACTTCGAGGGAAAAATCACCACCGCCGCTCGTTTCATCAATTCATAAACTTGTTCTAACGGGACAGATCCAAGGAGTTGAATGGACTGGGATTGCTGGGCGGCGGCGGTTAATGCGGGTTCGAGGGGGCCACTGCCGACAATTTTTAAGGGTAAAGAATGGTCAAAGGTTTGCCAAGCCTGGATTAAGAGATCAAGCCCTTTTTCCACCGATAAGCGACCGACAAACAACGCATAGTTTCCATCTCCTAATCCGATGCCAGGATCGGGGTCTACAAAATGGGGTTTAACGTGAATTTTATCGGCGGGGAAACCACTTTGGGTAAAGAGGGTGCGCCCCTTTTCACTCATGACAATATAGCGATCAATGTGATGTTTCCAAGTGCCTAAAGCATGGTGCGTCATCACCATCGCAACGGTGACGGCGGTGGCGGCCCGACTCCGATAACAACTGTGGATCAGGCCGGGGTAGGGAATGGGTTTATTTAAACAGTCATGACACACCTGGCCATTACGGAAAAAGAGGCCATTGGCGCAGAGGAGGCGATAGTTATGGAGGGTTTGCACGACGGCGACCCCGGCATCTTTAGCGGCATAGTAGACCGATGGCGAAATTAAGGGAAAAAAGTTGTGGACATGAACAACATCGTAGTGATCCTGTTGCAGAATCTGGGTGATGTTGTGATAGGTTTTTTTTGACCAAATGGTGTCGCGGGCGAGTTTGGTGAGATTGTTTTGGGTGATGGTTTTGTTGGTTTCGGAATAGGTGGTGACGGTATGACCGTGCTGTTGCAACAGTTGACATTCAGCGATCGCAGACTCATCTTCTCCCCCCCGGATCATGTACTGATTGTGGACACTCAATATGTTCATGCTCTATCCATCATCACCAACAAAATACACCTCAAGATCACGAATCATAGTGTGAGGCTATGCCACACCGCTGAACCCTTATCCTCTCTGCTGATTTCCTCAAGGAATGGGGGTGAAAAATTCACTTCCGTTATACCTTAACAGGTCTTTATTTGAGGAACTTGAAGGATCATCAGGAGACAGATCCTATCGTGGAGATCGGGTTTGGAGGATTTGCCAACCGCGCGATCGCAATTTCTGCCGGGCCCGCTCAGGATCAAGGGTGGCCAGGTAGTTGGGGGGTTCCCAGGGGTGAACGTTGCTAAAGTCGGGGGGGTAGAGGAGGGGTTTCCAGAAGCCTTTCCAAATCCGAAAAATGGTGTAACCCCGGTCGATGAGATATTGGGTGGCGGGGCTGGGATAGCCTTCGTGTTGTTCGTAGATGATATCCCGAATGCAGCGATGGCGCAGGAGGCGATCGCACCCCTGAAACGCCGCTAATTCATAGCCTTCGATGTCGATTTTCAACACCCCAATGGCGGGATCATCGGGTAACAACGCATCGCCGGTGGTGAGGGGGACGGTTTCAATCCGCAGGGTGTCGTCGGGGTTGTCGTTGGTTGTGGTGAAAATGGCCGCTTCGCAGCGGTTGCGTTTGGGGATGCGGAGGGTGGCGGTTCCGGCTTGGTTGGCGAGGGCGATCGCATGTAATTCCACCGTTGCCCCACTGCCCAACTCCCGCCACGCTGACCGATGCCGTTCCAATTCGCCATACACCTCCGGATTCGGCTCAACGGCGATCACCCGACCCCGCGCCCCCACCCGTGCCGCCAACAAACTCGTCACATAGCCAATATTCGCCCCCACATCCAGCACCGTTTCCCCCGGTTCCGTCAGTCGCCAGAGGGTTTCACTCAGGGCCAAGTCATACAGCCCCATCACCCAGAGCGACCATTCCACCGTATGATCCGGGCGCGGCTCCACCCAGAGCGGGAAGCCCCAGGGCGGTGTAATTTTTTGCATGCCGACGGTGTCAGCTTTCGGGCGACCCAAGCGCCGCCAGAGTTGCCGGGGTTGCAAGACATATTCCGGGCGGGTTAGGTAGGGGGGCAGCATGGTGTTAGTTGCTGGGGGTGGGGGAGTTGAGTTGGAGGGCGGGCGCGTCGGGACTTTGGAGATCGATGTAGTCGATGTCGCTGGGTTGGATATGGGTGGGCAGGGTGCGCATTTGGGCGAGGACATCAAGCTGCTGGGTGAAGCGGTTGCTGCTGTAGCCGCCGAGGTGAACTTCACCGAGTTCGGTATGGAGAATCAGATTTGTGGGGGATTGCAGGTCAATTTCAAAGATTTCGATCGTGGCTTGGCTGAGGAGGGTGTAGATGTCGGGCCAATGGGGACGGGTGCGATCGGAAAGGCCGATGACGGTGAGGGTGGGGAGGTGGGTGGTGGTTTCAAGGTTGTTGTAGCTGTCGTGGGGCATCCAAGTGCCTTGGGCATCGACGAAGCCCACGCCATCGGGGCGGGCTTCACTGGTGGCGATGATGGCGTTGCCGGGGAGGGCGATCGCCACGGGTTGGCGTTCTTGGATTTCTAGGGTCAAGCTGGGGGGGAGGAGTTTACGGGTGACGACGGCGGCGGCGATGGGGGCCTGGGCTTCGAGGGCTTGGCTGAGGCGTTTGGGCTTCACCTCTAGGAGGGGTTGGGGATAGTCGAGGGGCATCAAGTCGCGGATCGTGGCTTCGCTGAGATGTTCCACGCCTTGGATGTTCACCTGGTCAGGGGATGTGATCACCCAGTCGGGACGGGTGACGAGCCAGACCATGCCGCCCGCCATGCTACAGACGAGGAGCGATCGCCATAGTTTTTGTAAGATCAACAATTGCCGCCGCCGTTTTAAGCGCAGACGACGACTTTTTAACTCATCGGACGTGGTGGAGGTAAGCGTAGCCATATCAGCATTGCCCCAAAACTGTCGTGCCAACGGAACCGGCTGCGATCGCAATCAACAGCCTATTGGCTTATCGGCTATGATACCCCACCCCTCTGCGTCCGTGAGGTCTTGCCTGCGGCTCAACTCCGTACAATTGCGGTTAGGGGAGACACCAAGGGCCTCAAGATCGCCACAACTGAGTACACTCAAGACTGTCATCACAGCTTTAATCAATCTGCATCTTTCACCAAGACTGATCACCATGACTGTGCTCCCATGGGATCGCCACCTGTCAGCTTAGATTCCGAGCTTTAGCTCCAGACCTAGGCTGACAGGTTCAAGACTAAGAGCGATGTGGATGTCCGGGGTTCACCCCCCAACCCAGCCGGTTGTCAATACCGTTGAGGTTGTTTGAAGGGTATCGCTTCATCACCGGGGTTAAATCTGGACATCCCCTCGCCACCACTGAATTTAGGGATCATCCCTCAGTGACTGCATCTACATCAGGGAATGAATTTTCATGCAATTGCATCTTTTTTTCAAAGCGTGTAACCCCAGTAAAACCTTAAATCTCGGCAATCCGAACGATCGCCGCTACTACATTGACTTTGCCGCCGTGCGGGGGGGCAAAATTGTGGAGGCGCTCGAACGGACGATCGCCCGCCTGTCCCCCGACGAACCCACCTGCCAACTGTTTAGCGGTCACATTGGCTGTGGTAAGTCCACCGAACTGCTGCGCCTCAAAGCGGGGTTAGAGGCCCAGGATTTTCATGTGGTCTATTTTGAATCAAGTCGGGATTTAGATATGGCCGATGTGAGTGTGAGCGATATTTTATTAGCGATCGCCCGCTCCGTCAGCGAAAGCCTCGAAGCCGAAAACATTCATTTCAAACCCGGCTATTTCGTCACCCTCTTGCAGGATGTCAAGTCACTGCTGCAAACCCCCTTAGATCTTGAAACCGAGGCGGAACTCTCCGTCGGCATCGCCAAAATCACCGCCAAAGCCAAAGACAACCCCAAACTGCGCGAACAACTCAAGCAATCCCTCGAACCGCGCACCGAAGGCCTGTTACGGGCGATCAACACCGAAATTCTCGCCCGTGCTAATCAAGAATTAAAATATCGCGGCAAGCAAGGCCTCGTGGTGATTGTGGACAACCTCGATCGCATTTCCCCCAGTCAACTGACCCCGACGCGATCGCTCCCCGAACACCTCTTTATCGATCGCGGCTCCCAACTGCGCCGCCTCAATTGCCACATGGTCTACACCATCCCCCTTGACCTGATTTTTTCCAACGACTACCAAACCCTGAAAAACCGTCTCGGCGGCGGCGTTGCCCCCACCATCCTACCGATGATCCCAATCCAACACCGCGACGGTCGCGAACACCGCCAAGGTATGGATCTGCTCAAACAGATGATCCTCGCCCGTGCCTTCCCCGACCTCGACCCCGCCCAACGGTGCGATCGGATCACCGAACTCTTTGACCACAGCAGCACCCTCGATCGCCTCTGTCAGATCAGCGGCGGCCATGTGCGCAACCTCCTCGGCCTGCTCTACACCTGTTTGCGGCACCAAGATCCCCCCATCCCCCGCGACTGCGCCGAAGCCGTGATCCGCAGCTACCAAGACGATCTGCTCCTCGCCCTCGAACAGCATGAATGGGAGCTAATTTTTCAAGTGCTACGAGAACAGAGCCTCAGCGGCGAAAAAGAATATCAACTGCTGCTGCGGAGTATGTTCGTTTTTGAATATCGCGACGACCAAGGCCGCTGGTTTGGGATCAATCCCGCCCTGATGGAAACCGAACCCTTTAAAGCCATGGCCCGGCAACTCATCCCAATCTCCACCGCTAAGGATGATGCCCACCGTGTACGCTAGAACTGTAGCGTTTTTCCCCGATTATGACGGTCCTTGTGCTTGGTAGTATCAATATGGATTTGGTGGTGAAAACTCCGCGCTTACCGAAGGCGGGCGAAACCTTGATTGGCCATGAATTTTTCTCGGCCTTTGGGGGGAAAGGGGCGAATCAGGCGGTGGCGATCGCACGTCTTGGTGTACCCGTGGACTTCATCGGCCAAGTGGGCGGCGATGATTTTGGTCAAACCCTCTCGATCGCCCTCACAGCGGCCGGGGTGGGAACCCAGGGCCTAGGGGTCAATCCGGATGTGAATTCCGGGGTTGCCTCGATCGTCGTCAGTGCCACGGGGGAAAACACGATCGCCTGTGCCGCTGGGGCCAATGCCACCGTTGGCGCGGCTGAGTTGGCTTATCTCGCCGCGCAATTACCAACAGCACAATGGCTGTTGATGGATTTGGGGATTCCCTTAGGGGTGATCCAGGCTGCGATCGCCCAAGCCAACGCCGCCCAAGTCCCCGTCCTCCTCGACCCCGCCCCCGTCATTGAATCGATTCCGGCGGATCTCTGGCCCGGCGTAACTGTCCTCACCCCCAACGAAGTGGAAGCCGGACAACTGGTGGGCTTCCCCGTCACCGATGCCACCACCGCTGCCGAAGCCGCGACGATCATTCAAGGCTGGGGCGTGAAGACGGTATTGATCACCTTGGGCGCACAGGGGGTTTGGTGCGCCACACCGGACGAGGCGATTCTCGTGCCACCCTATCCGGCGACGGTGGTGGATACGGTGGCGGCGGGGGATGCCTTTAATGGGGCATTCATTGCGGCGCAGGTGGCAGGGAAATCCATCCCGGAAGCGGTGCGGTGGGGCACGGTGGCGGGGGCGTTGGCGGTGGGTAAGGCCGGGGCGCAGCCGTCGTTACCCAGTCAAGCGGCGATGATAGCGCAGTTGGCCAATGGTTAACGCGACTCGCCTCTCGTAACCGCTCGTACCATGGCAGAGCCAGGTCACGAGAATACGAGAGCAAGAGAAGTTTGTTAGTCCATTCAGTCCAGCGCACCCTGAGGGTCGTCGAAGGGTAAGCGGCCGGGCTTCGACTCCGCTCAGCCCTCAATAGTCTCGTTCAATTAAAGTGTCCCCACTTTTCTGGTTACTGCTATATTCTAAAGATTAATGTTTTTTGAAATTGAGAGGTTACAATACTCAGACTAGAAATTCATCGAAATAATCTTTTTTTGTACTTGTCTCATCAAAAGTAAAATGTTAGAGAGCCTTAAACAACTAAGACCATGGCAAAAAGCAGTCTTTGTTTTTATCGTGCTAGTTACAGGCTATGCAGGATGGGAACAAATAAAAACTGGTAATGTTTTGCCAGCTAGTCAACAAGAATCCCAACAAAATCTACAAAGTATAAATATTACAGTACAGGATCGACAAACTTTGCAGCCAGTCGAAAATGTTAGTGCCCGTATTGTCTTTGATGGGCCACCTGTTCAAAAAATGTCTGATCGGAATGGTTATTTTGAAATCCAAATTCCTCCCCGAAAAAGTGCTACTGTCACGCTAACAAAAGATGGTTTTATTACGGCACAAGAAACAATCAATTTAGAAACAGATCCAAGCACCACTAGAGTTTTATACATGGATGCTCAGAATTAAATAAATCAATTTCAAGATTTTAATATTCTTTATGTCTCAAGAAGTAAGCGTTACTCAAGAAATTCAAGATAGGCTTGAATTTTGTCTAATACTTGCATTTCTATGTGGATGCGGATTTTTGGCGTGGCAACAATTATTTTTTCTGTTGCTTATGCTTTTCTTTGGAGGTACTTCTGCTGCATTAGTGGGATTAGATAACATTACTCAAGATAAATTTAATGAATTAGATTCTCTTCAAGAAGAAGAATTAGCAGAAAAAATCGAGATTTTACGACAAGCTCAAGAAATATTGTCTAAATACAAAGGCTCAATTTCTGAAAACAAAAAAGTTGCTAATAGTATTCAAAACAAAATCGATAATGGTGTATATGAAGCCAGCTACAAACTAAAAAGAAAACAGAATGTCAGAAAATCAAATAATCATAGTTATGGCGCACCCCCTGACCCATTGACCAATCAGTGTCCTGTTGGTTATCCAATTCGAGTGACAGAAAATTTATCTAAAGATGATTCATATCGGGGAATATATTATTGCCCAGGGGATAGACACTACCAAGCTACAGCAGCCTGGTGCTTTAAAACTGAAAATGAAGCTCTACACGAAGGATATAGACGACCAAAACGTTCTTGATCCTGAGTCGGGCTAAATTTAATAAAACAGAATCAAATCAATTTTGGGTGCATGGCTTCGACAGAACAGACGACGGTGGCGAATCAGCGATCGCTCGCGGCCCTAGGGCGGGCGATTCGGCTGTCGCTGGGGGAATTTAACCTGATCCTCGTGCGGTGTAATTACCAAGAGTTACAACGCCAAGTGCTGACGGATTTAGAAGACTGGTTTGCCGCAGCGGGGGAAGCCGTGCCGTGGCGATCGCACACCCTCGCGCCCGACACCCTCAACCTCTTCGACACCCTCCAGGGCATTTATCATGAGTCCCACTGTCAAGCCTTGATGGTGTGGGGGTTTGAAGCAATTTATGACCTGAATACAGTGGTGGCGGGGGCGAACCAAGTGCGGGACGAATTTCGCCGCGCCTTGCCCCTGCCGATCGTGCTGTGGATGACGGACACCAGTTTGCAAGCCCTGACCCGCTTATCCCCGGACTTTAAAAGTTGGGCGGCGATGTCGATTCAGTTTGAACTGTCGCTGCGGGAGTCGATTTCCTTTTGGTGGCAGGTGACGGAGGATCTGTTTCGGCAGGTGCTAGAGGCGGGGACGCTGACCTTTTTACCCAATGGGGCGTTGGATCTCGCGCCAGGTTGTCGGCTCCGTCACGAACTCGAAGCGGCCCAGCGATCGGTACATCTCACCCCCGTCAGTCAGGCCACCTGGCAGTTTATTTTGGGACGCGATGCCTATGCAGCGGGGGAGATTGAGGCGGCGATCGCCCATTATCAACAAAGTCTGACGGTGTGGAGTCAGGGTCAAGGCTTTTGGGAACGGCGGCGGCAGGATTTACGCATTGTCTCGTCCGCCTCGTTACGCAATCCGTTTTTAGAACATAAGGGCCTGCTGCTGTTTCACCTCGCCCTCTGCACCCATCAACAGGGATTGCAAACCCCCCAACAGGCTGCGGCAGCCTGGCAACAGACCCGGCATTATCTCGAAGCCAGTTGGGAAATTTTTGCGGTGCGGCAGCGGGATGAGTTGGCGGTGCAAATCTTGCTCCATTGGGGCTTTGTTTTGGTTCAACAGCAAGATTGGCCTGCCCTGGATTGCCTCTGTGCCGAGGCCCAAGACTTACCTTTGGTGCAAGCGGTGGATTTGTATCGCGGTCAGATCAACGGGTTTTTAGCCCAAGTGGCTCAAGCCAAAGGAACACCAGAAGACGCGATCGCTCAGGCCAACACCGCGCTGGCGGCCCTCTTACCCCAGGACAATTCGCTGCATTGGGCCTGGGTGATGGCGGTGCGGGCCCAAGCCGAAGCCAGTTTGGGCGAGATTTCCACGGCGATCCAGACTCTCGAAGCGGCCCGCCGGGTGCTGATTCAAGCCTGGTCTACCTGTGTGTCGAGTATTGGCCTGCGGCGGGAGGATCTATATCTGCAAGTGGTGGCACAGTTGCGATCGCACCATACCCAACAACACCATTACAAACGCGCCTTCAACCTCAAACAAGAACAATATTTGGTCGAACAAATGATCGGCCAACGGGCATTTTATGGGGTGATGCCCACGCCCTTAACCCCGGAAATGCAGCTTTATCCCGCCTCGCGCCGTTCCCTGTCGGTGGCCGGTCGGGAAGTGGCGATCGCCCAATTCATCGAACGGATCAGCCGCCATGACCACCGCCTCACCGTCCTCCATGGCGCGTCGGGCGTGGGCAAAAGTAGCCTCCTCCATCACCTCATCCCCCACCTCGAAACCCAAATCATCGGAGCGCGGGAAGTCGTCCCCGTCCTCCAAACCCAATACCGCCACTGGGAATCTCTCCTCTGCACCGTCTTCCAGGCCGCCATGCCTACGGCCCTCCAGCATCCCGTCACCAACATCGCCAGCCTCCTCGATCATCTGCGCTGGAATGGTCAGAATCGGTTGTTAACGGTGTTGATTTTTGACCAGTTTGAAGATTTTTTCTTTTTCTGTCCCGATGTGGAGGAACAGCACCGCTTTTACGAGTTTTTTCGGGATTTATTGCGTTTGCCGTTTGTGAAGGTGATTCTATCGCTGCGGGATGATTATTTACATTATTTGCTCGCCATTGAACGCCAGATTGAACTTGATGGCATTGATAGTAATCTCCTCGGTCGTCAAGTCCGCTATGCCCTGCGGGATCTCACGCCGGCTGAAGCGGAACAGGTGATCACCCATTTGATCGCGCAATCTCAGTTTCAACTGACTCCGGATTTAATTGCGGCGTGGATTGCGGATTTAGCTGAGGGCCGGGGGACGGTGCGCCCTTTGGAGTTGCATCTGTTGGGGGCGCAACTCCAGGCGGATCAGATTACCACCTTGGCGGCCTATCGGGCCTTGGGGCCAAATCCAAAAACGACGCTGGTGACGCGATCGCTGACCACGATCATCGCCGACTGCGGCCTGGAACATCAAACCACCACCTGGCACGTCCTCTTTGCCCTCACCCTCGACAACAACACCCGCCCCCTCAAGACCGTGAGCGATCTCAGTCATATTCTCTATGAAACCAACCCCGATCACACCATTGACCAATATCGGGAGCAATTGACGCTGATTTTAGAAATTTTGGTGGGATCGCGTTTGGTGTTTCGGTTTCCTGAAGATCCGGAAGATCGGTTTCAGTTGGTGCATGATTACCTCGTACCGACGATTCGCCGCCAATACCGCGATCGCCTCAAGCGTCAAATGGCCGCCGAACGGGCCGCCAACTCCCGCCAATTGCTCCACCTCACTCGCCAACGCTGGACAGCGATCGCCCTGGGGGGGTTAATGACCGTCCTCGCGGGCTTAACGGGTCTCTGGGCCTGGCAAATTAACGGCCAACGCCAACGGGCCGAGCAGGCCCTCAGTAACGCCGAACTCCTCACCCTCAGCACCACCGCCGAAGCCGCCCTCACCACCGGTCAAAACCTGACCGCCCTGGTCACCGCCCTCCAGGCCGCCCGCCGCTTAGAGCAGCACCGCCAAGCCACCCCCCTGGCCTTTCCCCTCAACACCCAACCCCAGATCACCCCAGCCGTCCAACTCAAGGTCCTCGCCAGCCTTGAGCAGGCCCTGCATCAGGTGCGCGAACGGAACCAATTCAACGGCCATAGTGATGTGGTGTGGGATGTGGCCTATAGTCCCGATCAGCGATTTTTAGCCACCGCTAGCCGCGATCGCACCATCCAAATTTGGTCACCCCAGGGGAAACGACTTCGCACCCTGACGGGGCCAGAGGACAGTATTACCAGCGTCGTGATCCAACAACAGGGGCGCGATCGCTATGCGATCGCCGCTAGCAGTTGGGACGGAACCGTTCACCGCTGGGAACTGCGGGGGAAAACCCTCCAGGAGACCGAACACCACCATTGGCAAGCCCACCCCGACCGGGTTTATGCCGTCACCTTTCACCCAGAAAACCACACCCTCGCCACCGCCGCCGCCGATGGCACCGTCAAACTATGGGACAGCACCGGCCAACTCCAGCGCACCTTGAGCGGCCATCGTGATGCGGTGCGCTGGGTTGCCTTTGCCCCCGATGGTGCAGAACTTGTCGCCGTGGATCGTAAGGGCGAGATTTCGATCTGGACAACGGAGGGAACCCTCCGGCGACGCTGGATGGGCCACGATGCCGGGGTGTCCTATGGTGTCTATAGTCCCGATGGGCGCTGGATCGCCACCGCCAGCGATGACCACAGCGCGAAAGTCTGGGATCGGGCGGGGAATTTAATCACCACGTTGCAGGGACATCAAGATTGGGTGTTTGCGGTGCAGTTCAGCCCCGACGGTCAAACCCTGGCCACCACGAGCAACGACAATCAGATCAAACTCTGGCGGTTTAACCCGGAAGCGACCGCCGCCGATCCGGAAGCGCGGGCCCTGTTGCAACAAACCTTAATTGGCCATCGGGATGGGGTGACGGGATTGCAGTTTAGCCCCGATGGGACGCAGTTGGCAACGGCCAGTTATGACACGACGGTGCGGCTGTGGCAATTGGCGGGCCAGCCCCGGCCGCGCTTGGTGTTGGGGACGGGGGCAGTGCAGGATGTGGCGTTTTCTCCTAATGGGCAACGGGTGGCGGCAGCGGGGGAAGATCAAGTGGTGCGGGTGTGGCGGGTGGCGGATCAGCGCGTCGAACAGACCTTAACCGGCCACGAGAGCGGCATTGAACGGATCGCATTTTCCCCTGATGGACAACAGATTGCGGCGGCGAGTCGCGATCGCACCCTGCGGATTTGGGATCACCGGGGTCAACTCGTGGCCCAGTTGCAAGGGCATCAGGATTGGGTGACGGATGTGGCGTGGCATCCTCAGGGGAATATCCTCGCCTCGGCCAGCCGCGATCGCACCGTCCGCCTCTGGAATAGTCAGGGGGAATTACTTTCCACCCTGCGTCAACCCCGCGATCGCGTCAACACCCTCAGCTTTAGCCCTGATGGCCAATGGCTCGCCGCCGCTGGCGATGATCATCAGATCTACCTCTGGCCCGTGGATCAAACCCAGCCCCAAAACCCCATCCCCACCGCTCAACGCCCCCTCACCACAGCCCAACTGGCATCCCATCATCAAAACTGGATCTTAGTGCTGAAATTTTGGCCCCAGCCCCTCACCGCCGCCCCAACCGACTCGCTCCCCTGGCTTTTTTCCGCCGACTACGACAAAAAATTCACCCTCTGGAACAACACCGGGGAGACGATCCAGAGCACCCTCAGTCCCACCGACAGCATGACCGATCTCGCCTTCAGTCCTCAGGGCACACTCTTCGCCGCCACCACCTGGGATCAACGGCTCCAACTCTGGACAGCCGCCCAAACCCTCTGGCAAGAATGGGACAGCGAACAAACCCAACTCACCAGCGTTAGTTGGCGCACCGATGGCGGCGGCCTGGCCACCGGGGGGATTGATGGCTCGGTGGTGCTCTGGTCGCTGGATTTGGAGCAGCTTCTGGCGCAGGGGTGCGCCTGGCTGACGGACTACCGCGCCCACCCGGCGATCGCCCTCGATTCAGCCGCGATCGCAGTGAACGGCAAATCGCTGCCCATTTGTCCGGGGTCGGTTCCACCCTAGGGAACTGTGGGAAAATTGGACTATTGGGTTCAGCACGGTATTTTTCTCTATGACGCACGCGATTACCATTCTCGGCTGTGGCTATGTGGGCACAGCGATCGCCCACCATTGGCAACAGGCCGGTTTCACCATCACCGCCACCACCACCCGCCCCGAACGCCTCCCGGAGTTAAAGTCTGTCAGCGATCGCGCCGTCGTCCTGCGGGGTGACAATGCCGCCACCCTCCGAGACCTGCTCCAGGATCAGCACACCCTCCTCGTCGCCGTTGGTGCCAAGGGCATGGACTACAAAACCACCTATCTCCAAACCGCCCAAACCCTCGCCTACGTGCTCCCCAAAACCCCCGTCCAGCAGGTGATCTACACCAGCACCTACTCCGTCTATGGGAATCAACAGGGCCAATGGGTAGATGAAACCATGACGCTACAACCGACCGCAGAGCGGACGCAAATTCTGCACCAAACCGAGCAAACCATTCTCCAGTTGCCGACGGTGCGGGCCTGTGTATTTCGGTTGGGGGGAATTTATGGACCGGGGCGAGAGTTGGCGAAAATTTACGGCCGGATGGCGGGGCAGACCCGGGCCGGAGCCGGGCAAGAATGGGCTAACTGGATTCACTTGGATGATATTGTCGGCGCGATCGCCTTCGCCCAAACCCAGGGCCTCAGCGGCATTTACAACCTCGTGCAGGATGAAATTATCCCAGTGCGGGACTTGGTGCAGCAAGTGTGCGATCGCCACAACCTCGCCCCCGTCCAGTGGGACACCAGCCAACCCAGCACCCGCCCCACCAATGTCCGCTGCAAAACCCAAAAACTCAAAGCCGCCGGTTACACCTTCACTCATCCCACCTTTTGGGACAGTCTCCCCTCCGATCGCAAGGATCAAGATACTGAGGGATAGTGGTGGCATGACATACGTTAATCGGTGGGTTACGGCGGATTGTCAGATGCCGTTATAGCCTCAATTTTAGCCGCCCAACCCACCTACGAAAAATCATGATTTTGGCTGTGTCCTGATCCTACCGGGAAGTCTTGCCGACCCGGTGACCTCAATGCTCGACCTGCCGGAGTTGCTCTAACTGCTGTCGCAGTTGGGCAGAGGTAAAGGATTGGGCGAGGGTGTTGCGCATTTGGTCAAAGCTGCAGCTCAACTCGTACACATTGCCAATGCCTCCCACCGGAACGGCTGCCGTTAAATTCCCCGCCGTGATCGCATCGGCAGCAGTCTGCAATCGCGCCAAGGGGCGACTAATCCACTGCACAATCAGCACCCCCATCACCCCTGCCCCCAAGAGAGCCAGCCCTTTCAACTAGTACATAAAGCCTGTGCCAAAACAACGAAACAATAAGGGTTTCAGACATTTGCAATCCCAAAAATCTTGTAATACATCCGAAATCAAATGTAATCCTTTGGCTTGATCATGGACTATTCAAGACAGCAGATGCTGAAAGCCCCATTCTATCGTTCCATTTTGCTATAGTTTGTTTTTACTAGTTGAAAGGGCTGCCCCAAGAGAGCCAAGCCACAGGCCCACAGGGTACGGCGAACATTGGCGGTAATCGCGCCCATAAATTCCGCTTGGGGGATGATCACCGCAATCGTCCAGTCTGGAAGTTTACGGGCCAGACCGGAAAACTTCACGAGGCTGAACATTGAGGGTTAAGGGCAGAGTGCTGTGATTGTGGCATGGTCTTGATTACCCAATCCGCTAAGAACAGGTCAAGGTCGGGAGCATCGAGGCTAGAGCTTGGGGGCTGTGGGGCTGGTGTTGGCAGGGTAACTCCACCGTTAAGGTTGTGCCTTCCCCCGGTACTGATGCACAGGTGAGGTGGCCCCGGTGGGCTTGGGTGATAATCGTGTGGGTCATTGATAGGCCCATCCCGGAAGCACTGCCGATCGCTTTGGTGGAAAAGAAGGGATCAAAGATTTTCGCCTGTACCGCTGGGGTCATGCCTTTGCCGTTATCGGCGATCGCAATACGCACCCGATCCGTCTCCTGAGTCGTCGTAATCCGCAGGGTGCGATCGTCCCGCTCCACCCCATCAAACGCATCGATCGCATTCACGATAATATGCATCAACGCTTGATTAAATTCCCCCGGATTCACCTCCACTGTGGGCAAGGGACTATACTCCCGCTCCACGGTAATCTGTTGTACTTGGAGTGATTGCGCCACCATCGTCAGCACACTCTCAAGATTGTCTTGAATATCGACGGGTTTCACGCCCACGTTATCCGTCCGGGAAAAGGTTTGCAAGGCTTTGACAATGTTTTTAATCCGGTTCACCCCATTGCGCATCGAGACAAACAGATCCGGCAGATCTGCTTTGAGATAGTCAAGATCAATGGTGTCGTAGAGGGTGGCGATCGCCGCTGAAGGCTCCGGATAATCTGCCTGATACTGCGCCACCAATGTCAGTAGATCATCACAATACGCCTGCACATGGTTAATATTGCCCTGAATAAACGTCGTCGGATTGTTAATTTCATGGGCCACTCCCCCCACCAACTGCCCCAAACTCGACAGTTTTTCCTGTTGAATCATCTGGGCCTGGGTTGTGCGTAACTGTTGCTCAATTTGCTTGCGCTCTTGCACTTCTGCCCTTAATTCCTTCACCCTCAAACGCAATTCCAATTGATTCACCACCTGCCGACTCAGCACTTTAAGCGCCTCCCGTTGGGCTGGGGTCAAGTGACGCGGTTCGCGATCGATCACGCACAACGTCCCCACCGCATAGCCATCGGACGAAATCAACGGCGCACCCGCATAAAACCGAATCTCCGGCTCATGTTGCACCAATGGATTATCCGCAAAGCGTTGATCCTCCTGCGCGTTGGGCACTTCAAAAACATCGTCTTGCAAAATGGCATGGGCACAAAAGGCGTGATCTCGGTGGGTTTCTGTCGCATCAATGCCCACCTTTGATTTAAACCATTGCCGCTCTTCATCCACTAAGCTCACCAACGAAATCGGCGTGCCACAAATATGGGCCGCGAGTTCGGTTAAATCATCGTAGCCATGTTCCGTATCAGTGTCGAGAATGTCATAGCTGAGGAGTTTAGCCAGACGCTGTTTTTCGTTGGAGGGAAAAGGAGCTTTCATAGGTGAAGGGGAAGGGGAAGGAAGCCAGGTCAAAACATTGAACACCCCTTCACTATATTAAAGAAATAGTCACGAATCTTGATCAGTCAATTTAAATCGGTAAGCTGATCAGCATCTAAACTGTATGTCAACGAGCCTGAAGCTCTTGCCGTCAGGGAATTGCCCTGGAAATTTAAATGGCGCTTAGCTGATAAGCACAGAGTTTAGGACGGAAAGTGAGTCATGGCGGCGATCGCCTTCAGCGTCACCTGTTGATTGGCAAAGGACAGGGACTGAATCGCGAGGGAAATGCCATGGAGTTCAAAGGTGCGAAGATTGAAAACGGCTTGGGCTTGGTCGCGGAGGAGGGTAACGAGGGGTTGCAGGATGCGGTAGGGTTCTGGGAGTGGGGCGAGGGAGAGGAGCACGCCACAGTTTGGATCAATGGCGATCGCAACGGGGAGGGTCAGGGTGGGTAAATCGCGTAGGGTGCAGGCGATGGTGAAACTGTGGCGATCGCTGAATGTTGCCTGTAAATTAGCCAGATCTAAGCCGAGGGCGGTGATGCGATCGCTTAATTCCGGCGTGTGAAATGCGCGGTTAAAATCACTCTCCGTCAACACAATGCAGCCCGTCCCTTCAATGGGTTGGGTCAGTTCAATATTGCCCAACAGCGCCTTAAACGGACTGACTTTAATTTTGTTCATCTGCAACTGCATCTGCTCCATGCGCAGATCCTGCCGCATCACGAGTCCAACCCCATCAATGAAGAGCGATTCTAATTCTCCTTGGGCCAAAAGGGTGGGGTCAGTTTTGACTTTGACGCTCAAGGTTTGTGCTGTGCTGATTTGGCGAGAGAAGGCTAACGCTGCAATTTTATTGATTGCCTGTTCGCCGAGATTTTGAGGGTTGAGCAGGAGCACAGTATGTTTACGGAGAATGTAAGGATTACTCAACAGTATATATATATTTCTTAAGAGATGGAGCTGGGGTTACTCATAATTCTTAAGGATTGTTCACCGAACCGCAGCCGTTCTGCGCTCCCTTGCACCCTGAACCCTAATCCTCCGCATCCATTAGCCCGCCGCCCGTTGGGTCAAAGACTTGCTGCAAGAGTTGGCTGGCGCGATCGCTGTCGTTGTAAATTAACTCGATCAACTCCTCGGCTTCCATCCCCAACTGCCGCGCATAAAACCGCACCTCCTGCATGATGCGCCCTTCCCCTTGGCGTAAATACATGCTCAAACAATGGCGAGCTTGGCTGGCTCCATTGCGCTGAAACCGAAAAAACGCTAAGGCCGCCAAGAGTCGGTCTTCGTAGGGGGCGAGGGGATCGAGGTGGAGGGGTTCGGGTCGGGTCATGGGGGTGAACAGTAGAGGGATGAAGCGATCGCGCCTAATCTTGGCCCAACATTTGTAAGCGGTAGAGGCTGGCATAGAGGCCATTTTTATCGAGAAGATCGTCATGGCTGCCGGTTTCCACCAGATGGCCATGGTTGAGGACGAGGATGCGATCGACATTGCGAATCGTGGAAAGGCGATGGGCGATGATGATCGCGGTGCGATCGACTAAGAGTTCTTCGAGGGCATCCTGAACCAGGCGTTCTGTGCCCACGTCTAGATTAGCGGTGGCCTCATCCAACACCAAGACGCGAGGATTGCGGATCGCCACCCGTGCAAAAGCGAGGAGTTGCTTTTGACCGCCGGAGAGGTTGGTTCCCCGTGCCCGGAGGGGTGTGTCGTAGCCCAGGGGCAGGGCTTCGATGAAAGAGGCGACATTGGTGCGCTCGGCGGCGGCTTTGATTTCTGCTAGGGAATAGTCTTCACCGAGGGTGATATTGCGTTTCACATCGCCGGCAAAGAGGAAACTTTCTTGCAAAATCACGCCCACGTATTGGCGTAACTCGGTTTGGGGCACATCGCGGATATTCACCCCATCGATGATGATTTGTCCGGCAACGGGATCATAGAGCCGACAGAGGAGGCGGATGATCGAACTTTTTCCGGCTCCGGTGGGGCCGACGAGGGCGACTTTTTCACCGGGTTTGATCGTGAAGTCGAGATCATTGAGGACATATTCATCGGGTTTGTACCCGAAGGAAACGTGGTCGAAGCGGATTTCGCCGAGTTGGGTGTCGGGGCTGGTGGTGGCGGAGGTGAGCGATCGCGTCTCCTGGGCGTCGCGCACCTCAATCGGTTCATCGAGTAATTCCGTGATCCGTTCCACGGCAGTGAATCCCGATTGAATCATCGTGAATTTTTCCGCAAAGCGGCGAATCGGGTCAAAAAACCGCTGGGCATAGAGGATGAACGCCGACAGCACCCCAAAGGACAGATGATCCCCCGACACCATCACCCCACCGAGCCATAACACCCCTGCGATCGACACCAAGGCGATCCATTCTAAAGTTGCCGACACCGCCGAATCATGAAAAATCGTCTTATCAACGGCCTGGAGATAGGTTTGATTCGTGGCGCGGAAGAGTTCGGAGTTAAACCGTTCCCGCCGAAAGGCTTGGACGATATTAATCCCGGAAATATTCTCGTTGAGCATTGAGTTGAGTTTAGACAACTCTTCGCGGGCGCGGTAGTTGGCTTTGCGGTATTGCTGCTGAAAGTAGAGGATCAGCGCACTGACGGGAATCAGCATCAACACCAACACCATCGCCAATTTCCATTCCAGGGTGAACACTGTCACCACCACGACGAGAATGTAGACCACATCGCTGAGGATGCCGATCGCCCCCGTGGCAAACACATCCCCCAAGGCTTCCACATCGTTGGTAATCCGCGTCACCAATTTACCCACAGGGGTTTGATCAAAAAAGCGCGAGGACAGCGACAGCACATGATCAAACAGGTCACTGCGTACCCCAGCGGTGATTTCTTGACCGACGCGCTGCACCAAATAGCCCTGCAATGACACGAACATCAGCCGCACCACGATCGTACTGAGCAGCAATAACAACAGGCGGCTAATCCCGGCATCGATGCTGAGGCCATCCAGAAAGCCCCAGACCGGCTCTTGGCGAATCAGGGAAATGGCCTGACCAATGATCAAGGGTTGCACGGCTCCGGCGACGGAGAGGGGCACGAGCAAAATCAGGGAAATGATGAAGATTTTTTGATTACGGCGAGCGTAGGGGACAAGCCGTAACAGGAGTCGCCAATCACCGCGAGGAAGCTGCGCGAGGGTCATAGATGGTAATAGGGTGGGGAAATAATCTGCGCTAATGTAGTTTAACGGATGATTGCAACGGAGTTGTGGCGGTATGGATTGGAATTCCCAGGCAGTAGAGAGCAAGATTAGTCTGGCGTTTAAGCATTCAGACTTGCTGTTTTTGGCGTTGAGCCACCCGTCCTATGCTGAACAGATTCATGAGCCGGAACGGAATTACGAACGATTGATTTTTTTGGGGGATGCGATCGCAGCTTTGGCGATCGCGGACTATCTCTACGAGCATTGCCCCTATTTAAAAGTGTCTAACTATAAGGGCTTAACGGCCAAGCTCCTCGAAGGGGAACGGCTGACGAAAACCTGGATTAAGTTGGGTCTAGGGGATGATTATCCCTTCATGGTGGCGAAGGAACAGCGGCCCATTTTGGCGCAAAAAGTCCATAACCCCTTTGAGGAATCGATGCGGGCCTTGATTGGGGCGATTCATTGCGATCGCGGCTATCCCCAAACCCGGAACTGGCTGGTGAAACATTTAATCGCGCCGCTGTTGAAAAAATACCTCAAAGATGAAACCGAGCGGGCAGAACCGGACTTACAACAGCGGTTTTGGGGGCGAGCCTTGGTAACGGCCATCACTGCCGATTGGCTTTACCACACCCTCAACGAAGTTGAACCGAAATACCTCAACCGTTTCCACCGCACCCTAATCGGCAAACCCCAAGTCAAAGCCTACAAGGAAAAAAGCCTCACCGCTGGCAATGATACGGGCCTGAATTTGAACGAATTTATCGCCCAAACCTATCTCGCCCACAGCCACAACAACCGCAACGCCTACGGCACAACCTACGACTGGTTGATCACCACCTTTATTGATCAAGATGAAGTGTTGCGGGATGCCATCACCCAATTGCTGCGGGACGGCAAGCCCCAAAAATGGATCATCCGCAACGTCCTCGGCTACGCCAGCAAAGACTATCAAGCGGGGCGAGAACGGTTCTACGAAATTCTCGAAGAAGAAATGCCTACCGGGTCAAGCACTTAAGGCAAAAAATGCCCTGTACCCTCCTCCGTTAAGAAGACAGGGGATGTGCTGGGCTGCGATCGCTGCTCTAGAATCTGTTGCGTAATGCTACTGTCCGCCCGCGTGTAATGGTAGGTTTCCGGGCTTTTCACGGTTTCAACGGTAAAGCGATTTCCCGCCCGCTCCCACAGGTCGGCATCTTCGCCATAGAGAATGTCGTTAAAGCCCTGGAGGTCAAAAAACACCTGACGCTTTCCGAAAAAGGTGGGAGCGACGGCACAATCTTTGAGGTTAATTAACTGTTTTGGCTGGTAATAGTCCACCACAAAAATATTATCACCGGTATAGAGTCCACCTTGGATTAAATCAAGTTCTGGATGTGCTTTTAAATAAGCTAGGCGCGATTCGAGGTGATTTTTAGCATAGGTATCATCACTATCCAGAAACGTAATGTAATCCCCCAACGATGCAACAATGCCCGCATTTCTGGCGTAGGCTGCACCACGATTTTTATGTTTGAGATAGCGAATCGTGGGGAATTGCTCAAGATAGGGATTGATCACGTCGAAGGTGCGATCGCTGCTCCCATCATCCACAATGATTAATTCCCAATCCTGAAACGTCTGGGCAATCACACTCTCAATACATCGCGTCAGGTGTTCCGCTCGATTATAGGTGCAGATAATCACACTAATTTCCGGCTGAATATCAAAAAAAATTGAACTCATATTCATCTAATCCTAAAATTCAAAATATTCTCACTCCTCACTCCTCACTCCCCAATCATCGTTTCTGTGCAATCACACAAAGATCTTCAAGGGGGCGATTGTGGGTGAACGGAATTTCCGTCCAGGGGTCGAGGAGATCAAGGCGCTTGAAATTTTTCAAACTATCCACTTGGTTAAATTGATAAGCTAGCCCCGCATAGTCATAGCACCACTTATGAACCTGGCCGGGAATTTCTGCGGGGGCGTAGCCTGTTTGATGGGCGTGGATCGAAAAAATAAAGCTAGCGGGGGCATCGTCCGGGACTCTGAGTTTGGCATAGTCGGAGAAGAATTTCATGTAGCGGTAGCGGTTTAAATATCCGCTGACATGGATGCGCAAATCGGGGACGGTCATTAATAAATACCCGTCGGGTTTTAATAATTGGGCGCAAAACTGGAGCAGGGTTACACCATCTTCATATCCAAAATGTTCAAATACATGTTGCATCCGCACGAGATCGAATTGGCCAAAATTATCAGGGTTGAGGCGGTCTAAATGGTCTAAGTCTGCATAGAAATACTGCTCAGAAAATTCAGCCGAAATCGTATCCACAGGGAACATATTCATACACATAAATCCTTCAGAAAACGAGTCAGGAGTGCCGCCAATATCGAGCCAACGGGTGCGCCCGGTTTGGAGGAGATGCTGTTTGAGTTGACTGTTTCGACGGAGGCCACATTGTTGCAATGTGTTGAGCAGTTGATATTTGAGCCATGCGGCTTGTACGACCATAAATTGGCACTCCTGGGGATAAATGGGGGGGATTAGGCGAGGGATTGCCACAGGGCCGATCGCATCACATCCACGGGGACGGGTTGACCAAGCCATTGTTGCAGGGCGATCGCGCCTTGTTGGACGAGCATTTCTGTGCCGTCGATGATTGTCGCGCCGTGGGCTTGGGCGAGGGTGAGGAATTGGGTGGGGCGGGGGGTATAGATCAAGTCGTAGGCGATCGCCCCCGCTGGCAATTGGGTGATTAAGGCTGGATCAAGGGGCGATCGCTCCGTCTCTGGTTCCATGCCGACGGGGGTAGTGTTGATTAACAGCGTTGTGTGGGGGATCAGGGTGGGTAAGCTGTCCCAGGTGTAGACCTGCAAGTGATCCGCGAGGGGGGTGAGTTGCCAACTGGCATGGAACGCCGCCACTTTTTCAGGATCGCGCCCGACGACGTGAATCGCCGGGCAGCCCAATTCGGCACAGCCCGCCACCACGGCCCGACAGGCTCCACCATTGCCAAGAATGACCGGTGTGACCTTTGACCAGTCCCGATCTAAGGCCTGCAACGGGGCGATAAACCCCGCCGCATCGGTATTTGTGCCATGCCACGCTTCGCCATCCCGCCAGACGGTATTCACCGCGCCGATCTGTTGGGCGACGGGGGTAATTGTTGCCAGGAGGGGGATGATCGTTTGTTTGTGGGGGAGGGTGACGCTGAAGCCCCGCAGGCCGATCGCGGCGAGGCCGGGGAGGGCGATCGCAAGATGATCGGGGGCGATGGGCAGGGGGAGATAGATCAGATTTTGACCCAGGGCAGCGATCGCAGCATTGTGCATCGCGGGGGAGCGAGAATGCTCCACGGGATGGCCAATGACACCGAGAAGCTGTGTTTTACCATTGAGATGCTGCATAGAATTGACGGGAAACTGTGTCATAATCCTTCAAGCAGCATTGTATTGTAGAAAACTTCATGACATCTAGTGCCTCATCGGAGCAGGTTGGTAATTCGCGGCGACTTCTGGTCACAGGGGGCGCAGGGTTTATTGGTAGTAATTTTGTCTATCAGTGGAGCGAAACCTATCCGGATGATCGGATTGTGGTCTTGGATGCGCTGACCTATGCCGGACATCGGCAGACCTTGGCTCCGTTGGATGAAACCCCCAATTTTCGGTTTGTGCAAGGGAATATTTGCGATCGCGCCCTCCTAGAAAAACTCCTCGTCGAAGAACAGATCGACACGATCGCCCATTTTGCCGCCGAGTCCCATGTGGATCGCTCCATCCTCAGCCCGGACACCTTCATTCAAACCAACATCGTTGGTACATTTACCCTCCTCGATACCTTTCGCCTCCATTGGCAACGGGCCAAAGGGGCGGGGGTAAATTGCGATCGCTGGCTCTTTCTCCATGTGTCCACCGATGAAGTCTACGGCAGTTTAGGCGATCGTGACCCTGCGTTTTCAGAAACCAGCCTCTATTCTCCCAACAGCCCCTACGCCGCCTCCAAAGCCGGGAGCGATCACTTGGTGCATTCCTATCACCACACCTACGGCCTGCCCATAGTAATCAGCAACTGCTCCAACAACTACGGCCCCTACCATTTCCCCGAAAAACTGATCCCCCTCACTTGCATCAACATCCTCCTAGGCAAACCGATTCCGGTCTACGGCGATGGGAAAAATATCCGGGATTGGCTGTATGTAGAAGACCATTGCCGGGCCTTAGAAGTCTTAATTCGCAAAGGAAAACGCGGTCAGCATTACAACATTGGCGGCAATAATGAAGTGCGCAATATTGAATTGGTAAATATTCTCTGTCAATTGATGGACGAACTTGCCCCCAATCTGCCCGTGCGCCCCTCCCGCGAGTTGATCACGATGGTGAGCGATCGCCCCGGCCACGATCGCCGCTACGCCGTCAACGCCCGCAAACTCTCAATCCAACTCGGCTGGAGTCCCACCACCTCCATCGAAGACGGACTGCGGCAAACCGTGCGCTGGTATTTAGAGCATCCGGACTGGTGGCAGCCCTTGCTATCCTCGGACTATCAGCAGTTTTATCAACAACTTTATGGCAACGCCGCCGCCTCCTAGCCGGATTCCCCCTCAAGTTTTTCTCTGGATCGCCGTGCTGATTTTTGGCGCATCGGGAGCCGTCACCCGTCGCCTCAGCGAATTGGGGGCAAGTCTCGCCACGATGGGCCATAATCCGATTTCCCTCTGTAATGTGCTGTTTGTGGGCAATCTCTGCGCCTTGGGGGTGCTGCTTGTGTTGTATGGAAAAGAATTGCAACCCCAACGTTTAAGCCAATTAACGGGGGGCGATTGGGGTTTGTTAGCAGCGATCGCGCTGCTCTCCGGTGCGCTCGCGCCGGGTCTCGTCTTTGATGCCTTGGCAAATACGCCCGTGAATAATGTGATTTTGATTGGTCGCCTTGAGCCGCCGTTGGTTTTGGCGTTATCGGTGTGGGCGTTGGGGGAAGGGGTGAACCGTTGGCAGGTAATGGGGGCGGTGGTGTCCCTGGTGGGGATTGTGCTCACGGTGGCGTTGCAGGGGTTCGGCGGCGAAATGGCGGGGGTGGAGTTGAGCTTGGGGCGGGGGGAATTGTTTACAGCGATCGCGGCTGTGGCCGTAGCGATTTCCACCATTTTGACGAAAAAACAATCCTCACGGGTCACATTGGGGGTGAATAGCATCGTGCGCACTGCGATCGGCACGAGTTTATTTTTCCTCCTCGCCCTCATCCTCTACGGCCAAAACCATTTTATGGAACTGTTCACCCCGTTCCTCTGGCAATGGATGCTACTCTACGGCACGGTGATTGTCGTGGTGGGTCAATCGGCCTGGGTAGCTGGGCTACGGCAGAGCAGCGCCGCCACCGCCTCCCTCGTGGGTTCGTTCACCCCGATCGCCGGGATCATCGCCGCCTATTTAATTTTGGGAGAAGCGCCGACACCGCCCCAAATTATTGGAGGTGCGATCGTAATTGCGGGTTTGGTTCTCAGTCAAATCGGCACTCAAAAAAGTTTGCGCCGTGCCTCGAATTCTGAACCCCTCAGCCCCAGTGAAATCGAAGCCGAAATGGGCTTTCGCGGCGTTTAGCCTGGATGATTGATGACACTCAAAATCGCTGAGACAATCGATTCTAGCCAGTAGCGGACAAGATGCCCGCACCACGGCTCGGAACGCAGTACAACCGTAGTGCAGGCATCTTGCCTGCTTGATGAATAATTCAGGGTTAATAACTCAGCCGCTCAATTAGCCGTTGAAACGCTCTAACGTCAAGCGATAGCGGTACAGCGTCACGGGGCGATCGCCCGCCTGAAAATAATCCGGATCTTGGGGGGAGAGATAAATCGCCGTGACTTGCTCGGCCGTGATGCGATCGCGGCTCTCGTGATGATACGCCGTCGTCGTTTCCACCCGATTCACATACACCTGCCCACTGCGCCGCAACACCTGATTCGTCACCTCGCAGGTGAGGAATTGATCCGGCGTGGGGGGTTCTTGACGGCGGGCGGTGACGGTGTTGATCAGTTGGCTGCCGTCGCGGAAGGTGGTGGTTTGGCGGTTGGGATTGTGGGGATCGGTGCGGACTTGGGGGGCAGCAGCGGGGCCAAGATAGGCGATCGCAATTTCGCGGCCGTTAAAGGTGCGATCGGCCACGACCTGGGGCGCAAGGTTGAGGGGGAATGTGGTTAAAATTTGGGGCTGAAACCGAACTCGGAACCGCACGGGCTGATCAATCGCCTGACGATTTTGCTCGAATCCAGGGGTGACGATCTCCGGCGCGAACGGTGCGATCGCCTCCACCAACGGACTATTCACCGCCCAGGTTCCCGCCATCCAGTCTGGATAAATTAAGTCCCCCTGGGCAGGCTGTACCGGCGGCAGTGTTGTCCAGTCGGGATAGGCAGCGAGGCGATCGCCCAACGGACTCGCCCCGGCCGGAAGTGCGATCGCCCCCAGGACAATCAATCCCCACAATAGTTTGACGATCGCACCCATCGCTAGACCTGCACCAAACTCGGCACTGTGCATTGTTTCAGGTCTAACCCCTGCTCAAAAATCTGATCAATGGGCAACATTTCCCCCGTTGCCGTCATAAATTTATGGTCGGGCGTGGCGCGAATTGTGGAGCCATCTTCGAGGGTATATTCATAAACCTGCCGTTGGCCGCGATCGTGCCATTGGGCGATCGCTTGGGTATAAATAAAGCCATTGGCATCCACACTATACACCTGACAATTGATCTGCGCTTCGACAAGCTTACCAATAGGAACCGGCCCATATTCCACCGTTAAAACCAACGTGTCATAGGTCAAACAATATTCCGCAAACTTCACCATCTGATCAAATAGATGATCAGCAATCTGTTGTTTTACTCCGTTTTTTGTCGCCCCATCAATGAATAATTCCCGATGTTTTTTCATCTCGGAAATCTTCTTTTTCCCCATCGCCCGCCGCAAGAGATCCGCCTGCCCCAGAGAATACCCCGCCAAATCCTGCGCGGTTTTCATAATCTGTTCTTGATAGACCAAAATTCCATAGGTTTCATTGAGAATCGTCTCAAGCAAGGGGTGATCATATTTAATTTCTTCGCGGCCATGTTTGCGATCAATAAACATCGGAATCAAACCCGCATCCAACGGCCCCGGCCGATAGAGGGCCAAAATTGACGAAATATCTTCAATCCCCGACGGTTTCAAATCCCGGACAATCTGCCGCATCCCATCGGATTCCAATTGAAAAATCCCTTCTAAATTACCATCTCGAAACAGTTGATGGGTTTTTTGAATATCAGGGGGGAGTTTTTTAACGGTTCCCTTAGCGAGGATTTGGAGGGCGTGACGTTCATCCAGGGGTAATTGATCGAGGTCAATCGTCACACCGCGATTTTTCTGCACTAAATCCGCAGCTTTTTGCAGGGTGGTGAGATTTTTTAAGCCCAAAAAGTCCATTTTTAGCAATCCCATATTTTCCAATTCTTCCATGGAAAATTGAGTGATCACCGCGCCGTCGTTGTTGCGTTGGAGAGGCACAATTTCATCAAGGGGTTGTGACGAAATCACCACCCCGGCAGCGTGAACCCCGAAGGTTTTGTTTGTGCCTTCGATCCGCATCGCCATATCCACCCAATGCTGAATATGGGGATTATGATCGTAGAGGTCTTTGAATTCTTTGCAGGGGGTATCGTCGGAGACCATCACCTTTAGTTTGGTGGGTTTACCCCGCGATACGGGGATCAGTTTGGTCATGCGATCGCTTTCGGCATAGGGAATATCCAACACCCGCGCCACATCCTTCAACACCGCTTTGGAGGTCATGCGGTTAAAGGTGATAATCTGGGCGACGTTTTCTTTGCCGTATTTTTCCGTCACATATTCGATCACCTTATCCCGATTTTCAATGCAAAAATCGGTATCAATATCCGGCATCGATTTCCGTTCAGGATTGAGAAACCGCTCAAACAGTAAGCTATGGTGAATCGGGTCAATGTTGGTGATTTTCAAACAATAGGCAACCAAAGAACCCGCCGCCGACCCCCGCCCCGGCCCGACGGGAATATGATTATCCCGTGCGAATTTGATATAGTCCCAAACCACGAGGAAATAGGTGGCGAACCCCATCCGCTGCATCATTTTCAGTTCATATTCCAACCGCTCTTTATACACAGCGGGCAATTCTGAACGGCTGCGGCAGGAGAGGCGATCGCACAATCCTTGCCAGGTCACTGCTTCGAGATAACTATCGGCGGTGTGGCCAGCGGGGATCGGATAGTCGGGGATACGCGGCTCACCCAAAATTTTGTAAGGCTGGACTTTTTCGGCAATTTCTACAGTGGTGGCGAGGGCTTGATCAATGATCTCATCGCTGAGGTGGTCGCGAAAAAGTTGGCGCATTTCATCGGCGGATTTGAGGTATTCCGTGCCAGAATAGCGGAGGCGTTTTTCTTCGGTGATGAGTTTTCCCGTTTGGATACACAGGAGCGCATCATGGGCTTCCACATCATTACAGGAAATGAAATGAGAATCATTGGTGGCGACAACTTTAATCCCCAATTCCTGAGCAATTTTCACCATTTCCACATTCACGATCCGATCTTCAGCCGATCCGTGATCTTGAATTTCTAAATAGTAATCATCTCCAAATAAATCTTGATACCATTTCGCCACATTGCGGGCTTCATCGAGTTCATTTTTAAGGATACGCTGGGGCACTTCTCCCCCTAGGCAGGCACTGGTAACAATCAGCCCTTCATGATATTGCTCTAGCAGTTCTTTGTTAATACAAGGCCGGGAAAAAATGCCTTTACCTTGCATCCCATCAAGGTGGGAAATGGAGGTGAGTTTGACAAGGTTTTGATAGCCTTTTTTGTTTTTGGCAAGAACAACTTGATGGAAGCGTTTGTAGCGGGTTTTCTTGTCGGTAATGTCGCCGTTGATGACGTACATTTCATTCCCGATGATCGGTTTAATGCCTTTGCTGCGGGCGGTTTTGAGGAGTTCGATCGCGCCATACATCACGCCGTGATCGGTAATGGCGATCGCGGGCATTCCCAATTCCACGGCTTGATTCACCAAAGCGGGAACTTGGGATGCGCCATCAAGCAGGCTGTAATCGGTGTGGATGTGGAGGCCGATGAACATAGGGTCGAAGGAGAGGTGAGCGATCGCCCCAACGGGACGATGGTTGTAGTGTATCTCAGGGGGACGGGGGTCGGGCGGCGATCGCGGGGGAATTTTCACCGCATCTCGGCGATCGCGCCCTAGGCGATGGACACGAGCACGCCCCCCACAATCACGAAAATCGCCCCCAGCACGAGTTTAATTACGTCCACATTCTGCCATTCCAGAAAGATGATCAATGCCAAAAAGACAGCGATCAGGGTGTTCATGTTGTAGAGGGGGACGAGTTTGGCGAGGGGGGTTTTGTATTGGATCAAGCCGAGGGCAACGAAGCCCGTGCCCAGACCCCAGAGGATGCCGTACAGGGAGGAGGATGCGATCGCTGCCCCGGACGGTAACGCACCGGGCAACAGCCATTGAAACACGACCCCCACCACGGACACCATCACACCAATACAAATCAAATGCCCCCCGACGGACATCCCCGCGTTGGTGCTGACTTTCGCCAAAACCCCCGCTGTCCCATAACACAAAGCCGGAACCAGGCCGCCCACGAGCAGCCCCAAAACTTGAGGAGAAAGGGTCATAGCACCAGAAAATTAAAGGGTATTCGAGGGTTTATTATCACCAAGGAATGAGTCTAAAACTCCAGATTAAAGGGAGGCAGCACGAGGGAAGTCGATCGCCAGAGGAAGCGATCGCACTCCCGATCCGATTCTAGGAGGTGGGGGAGACAGAAGAGAGCGATCGCGCTGTTGCGGGCTAATTCTGGATCAATGGCTGTGGTGGGGAGGAGAGTCGAGGGGGTGGGAGAGAGCGATCGCGGCCCAATCGTGACCTCGGCAGCGATGACAATACCCTGGCCCCCTGCGCCGCCCGTACCGCCGGCACCCCCAGCCCCACCGCCACCGCCCCCCACACCACGACCGCCCCCCCCACCGCCGCCTCCGGTTCCGCCCTGTCCCCCGTTGCCCCCGGTTCCCTCTAGCCGCACCGATTCAGCGATGAGG